>CAYHXB010000008.1:0-25020 GCA_964360535.1 uncultured Candidatus Saccharibacteria bacterium | reverse complement strand
GGTGAATTTTTCCCCTTATGCCCTTAATCGTCTCTGAATTTTTTTTTCCGACGACACCGAAACGATGAACCTGGTTTTTGGGGATGCGTTCCAGCAAAAGCGACGATGCTTTATGTTTTTCAAATATTTTAAGAAGCGAACCGAGTATTGGAGAATCGGAAATAAGCACATCGTCGCAAAAACGAACGGCGAATGGCTCATCTTTCAGAATATCGGCGGCGGAAATAAGAGCGTGCCCGTTGCCGGCAGGCGTTTTTTGCACCCGCACATGAAATTTCAGGGATGGAAATTTTTTTGCGGCTTTCTTGAGATAGTCGGCGAATTGCGGCTTCTGCGCTGGTCCGGTTATTAAAATAACGTCTTTCAGGCCCGCCTGAACCGCTTCCTCGAAAGCGTATTCCACAAGCGGTTTCCCGTTAACCTGAAGAAGGTTTTTGGGCGTCTTTTTAGTAAGGGGCATTAGCCGCTTGCCTAGGCCTGCAACGGGCAATACCAATTTCGTGACTTTTTTCATAAAAAATGAATTTGAGCGCAGGGATGCTGTTAGTTTCGTGAAATTATAGCGTTCCTCCCGATTATTGCCAACTCATTAAAGCCCCCAATTGGCCGAAGCGAGAATAGCAACCGTAATAACGAAGAAAATGGAAAAATCAGCCAGCATTTTCCGGCGGCCTATGATTCCGCCCAGGTACCCGAGAAGAATATCCGTAAGAATGACTGACGAAAGAAATAAAAGCGCTGTTTGATAAAAATAATTGAGGGGTAGGAAGAGGATAACTATCGCGCCCTGCCATATAAGAAAAGAACCGAGCGCCGAAACGATTATTTTCTTTGATTCACTGCTTACACGCGAGTAATCGGCCAATTCGTCGAATAAAAAGAAGAATGAAAGCCCTATCCAGAATGAAATCAGCGAAACCGCCCACTCTTGCCAATTCCCGAAATGCCAGAAAAATCCGAAAAACATCAGAAATAGTATCAAAAAAACCATAAACTGGTGGTTGTCGAAACGGTTTACCAATATCAGGTTTTTTATGCCGAAAAGAAGAAAAAAAAGCGTTCCAAGTAAAACCGCGAACCAAAAACCGTTTGGAAGAATAGCAGCGGCAAGAAGAGTGAGAATGAACGGAATTAGGAGCTTGAAGGACTGGAAGAACGGCACCAGATAAAAATATAAAGAAAGAATAAAAAAAGCCCAGAAAGGCAGCATTAGCCAGCCGATGCTGAAAATACAGGACTTAATCAGCAAGCCATGTACCGAAAGCGCGGTTTTTGCCCCGCGGCGTATGAGATCAGGAAACATAGGAAGATTGTCTATATATATGTATACCTAGTAGGAAATAAAATATTTTCTGTAAATATCAATCTCAACCTTGAATATATGAAGTTTTTACGTGGATAGTGCATTTGGTTATCGGCTCGAAAATATTTTTATTTTCTCGCCATTTCCTACGGGGTATACAGATTAACAAACTAAAACCCGCCTAACCAGAAATTATTCCGGAACACTTCCCTGTCTTCCGACAGACCGGTATTAAGTCGTAAAAACAAGGGAATCAGATTTGAAATTGACTTTAACCCTGCCTCCGTCTTTAAGCTCTCCGCGTATTATCTTGTCGGCCAGAGTGTCGAGAATAAGTTTCTGGATGAGCCGTTTCAACGGACGGGCGCCAAATTCCGGGTCGAATCCCTCCTTTGAAAGATATTTTTTGGCGGCCGGCTCAATGACTACCTTGATTTTCTTCTCTCCAAGGCGCTCCTCTATCTGAGCCAATTGCAAATCGACGATTTTCTCTATGTCGGCAGGGTTGAGCGGATTGAAAATTATTGTTTCGTCTATACGGTTCAAAAATTCGGGACGGAAACTATCACGTAGTGCGTTTTTTATCTTTCCGCGGTAATTTTCTTCCTCTTCTTCTTTTTTATCCTTGTCTGAAGCGCTGAAGCCCAAACCAGACATGGCGCGGAGATACTGGCTGCCCACGTTCGAGGTCATGATGATTATGGAATTCTTGAAATTGACCAATTTGCCCTTGCCGTCGGTCAAACGGCCGTTGTCAAGAATCTGGAGAAGCAGATTAAAAACTTCCGGATGGGCTTTTTCTATTTCGTCGAAAAGAATCAGACTATAGGGCTTGTGGCGGACTATTTCGGTAAGTTGTCCCCCTTCCTCGTGGCCGACATAGCCCGGAGGAGAGCCGATAAGACGGCTTGTGGAATGCCTTTCCATATATTCGGACATGTCTATCCTGACCAGCGATTTCTCGTCGTTGAACATAAATCCAGCCAGAGCGCGAGCCAGTTCGGTTTTTCCGACTCCTGTCGGACCCAGAAACATGAAAGAACCAAGCGGTCTGTTGATATCAGAAAGTCCGGCCCGGGCGCGCCGTAGAGCGCTGGATACCGCTTTTATGGCCTCGTTCTGGCCAATAACGCGCTTATGAAGTTCATCTTCTATCTTAATAAGTTTCTCTCCTTCGGTTTCGAGCATCCGGTGAAGCGGAATTCCTGTCCAGGACGAAACCACGGCAGCCACGTCTTCTTTATCAACGGCTTCTTTGAGAAACTGTTTGTCGTCCGCCGACGAGGATTTTTTTCTTGATTGCGAGCCGCCTCTGCCCGAGGCAGATCCGCCTTTGGCGGAGAAGTTTTTTCTTTCAAACGCTTCGAAGTCCTTATGCGACTGCGGCAATTCTCCATAAGTTATCTGCGCCAGACGTTCGAGATTGCCTTCCCTCTCGGCGACTTCGGCTTCGCGCTTCAGATTTTCCACTTTCTGGCGGAGCTGGTGCAAGGTTTCAAACTTTATTTTCTCGGCGTGCCATTTTGATGAAAGTTCGTCGTTTTCCTCTTTGAATTTTTTCAGTCCGCCGTCTATTTCTTTCAATCTTTCCGAATTTCTGCTCTGGCTTTCTTTGGAAAGTGCCTGGCGTTCCACTTCCAATCTTGTTATCTCGCGGCGGACGCGGTCTATTTCAGTCGGCAAGCTTTCGCTTTCAAGGCGCCTGGCCGAGGCCGCTTCGTCTATCAAATCCACTGCTTTGTCCGGCAAAAAACGGTCGGTGATATAGCGCGCCGAAAGCTGGACGGCTGCCGTGATTGCTTCATCGCTTATGCGGAGCCCGTGATGTATTTCGTATTTTTCTTTGAGGCCGCGGAGTATTGATACGCTGTCTTCCAAATTTGGCTCCTCGACAATAATCGGCTGGAATCTCCTCTCGAGCGCCGCGTCTTTTTCTATGTAACGCTGGTATTCGCGTATAGTCGTCGCTCCGATGCAGTGTAATTCTCCCCTGGCCAAGGCTGGTTTCAAGAGATTGGATGCGTCCACGGCGCCTTCGGCTGCTCCGGCGCCGACTATCGTGTGTATTTCGTCTATGAAAAGTATAAGTTGGCCGCTTGAATTTTTTATTTCTTTCACAAAGGCCTTAAGGCGGTCTTCAAATTCGCCGCGGAACTTCGTTCCGGCGATTAGCGCGCCAAGATCAAGCATTATTATCTGTTTGTCCTTGAGTGGCTCCGGAACTTCACCGGACACGATTCTCTGGGCAAGGCCTTCAACGATTGCGGTCTTGCCGACGCCCGGTTCGCCTATTAGAACAGGATTATTTTTCGTGCGGCGGCTTAAAACCTGTATAACCCGCCTTAGTTCTCCTTCACGGCCGATAACCGGGTCAAGCTGGCCCAATTTGGCCTTTTCGCTCATATTTATGGCGTATTTTTCAAGAACCTGGAATTTGCTCTCCGGCGTTTCATCTGTAATACGGACGGAACCGCGAAGCTGGGCGAGAATCCGTATCATCGACTCGCGCTTCACGCCGAGACGAACGAGAATTTCCTTAGCCAGCGAGTCAGTATCAATGACCGCAAGCAAAAGATGTTCGCAGGAAACGAATTCGTCTTTCTGCTGCGAAGCGATTTTGGCGGCCTGGTCCAACAGGCGCATAAGTTCCTGGGAAAGATAAAGTTGGCCGACATTTGAACCGCTGACCAGTTTCGGCAGGCGGTTCATTTCGGCTTCCAGTTCGCGGTGAAGTTTCTCAAGATTGACTCCCGAGCGGACAAGCATCGGCTGGACAAGCGACTGCTGGTCTCCTAATAAACTTGATAAAAGATGTATGGCTTTCAGCTCGCCATGATTTTTCTGCGCGGCGAGTTCTTGCGCGTTCTGAAGCGCTTCTTGGGCTTTGATTGTAAAACGATGGAAATTGGGCATGTAGATGTAATCTTATCAGCATTTATCCGCAGTAATCAGCATAAATCGGCGGTAGAAACTTATTGTCAAATCTTAACCGCCGATAAATGTTGATTTTTGCTGATTTATTCAGATATTTTACAACTATTGTGATCGTTTTTCAAGCATGGCCGTTACTGTCATTTCTTTTCCTTCGCGGTTTATTTTCAGAGTAATCGCCTGCCCGATATTTTTTTGTGAAATAATATCCGCCAACTGATTGGTTTCGCTTAACTTTTTGCCGTCAACTTCAAGGATTATGTCTTCTGCCTTCAACCCTGCCTTATATGCAGGCGATTTTGGCTGAATTGCCGCTCCGTCGGAGCTGCCGCGTAGCAAAGCTCCGTAATCAACCGGCAATTTTTCTTTTTTGGCCAATTCCTGAGTGACGCTTATATATCTAACTCCAAGGAACGGCGCCTGTATGTCGCCGCTAGTTTTTACTGACTCAATATCCTTTTTGGCGCGGTTTATCGGCATTGCAAAACCGATGCTCTGCGCGCCCGAAGCCATTGCCGTGTTTATGCCGATTACCTGCCCGCGCAGATTCAAAAGCGGCCCGCCAGAATTGCCAGGATTTATGGCGGCGTCCGTTTGAATAACTCCCTGAATAGTTTCCTGCCCAAATCCGGCGCCTCCCGCAGTAACTGTTCTTGAAAGGCCGGAAACAACTCCAACGGAAACGGTGTTTCTGTATTCGCCGAGGGCATTGCCGATGGCTATGGCCGTCTGGCCGAGCTCAAGTTGGTCTGAATCGCCTAAATCTACTGTCGGCAGATTTTCCGCTTCTATTTTTACCACGGCTAGATCCTGCGACTGGTCTCTTGCAAGAACCTTGCCGGAATATTTCTTTCCGTCATTGGTAAAAACAGTGTAGGAAGCTGTTTTGTCAGAAACCACGTGCTTATTAGTCAAAATCAGACCGTTTGAAGAAACAATAAAACCGCTACCTCCTCCAACATCTTGAAGCTCTTTTTTGCCTGTATCGCAGGGTGTGTAAAAAGTACCGCCAGAATCGCCGAAAAATTGCTGAAATTCCTGAGGAAGATTCTGAAAAGGGCTGTAGGGGCACTGTTCCAATATTGGCACATATTTTGAAATAGTTATTGAAACGACAGCTGGCGATGCTTTTTTTACGGCGTTTATTACAGATTGTTCATAGTCGGTTGCCGGCTGGTAGGTCTGAGAATTTGTTCCGCTATCGGAACCAGGCGAAGGAATGCCTAAATTATTGTTCCCCTTGAACGGCGCCGCGAAATTATTCCATAAATCATTGAAAAAATTAGCGCGCGCTGGCAGTGCGCTGAAAATATGCGGGGCAACAATCCCTATTATTATTCCCGCAAAAAGAATGCTTATTATTTTATTCAGGTTTTTGTTCATCCCATTAGAAGCAGGTTGTCTTTAGGCCTGCCTGCCGGCAGGCAGGCAGGAAACCAAATAAAAAATGTTATGTAATAACATTTTTTATAATTTTTAGGGCCTTGTCAATATCCTTCTTGGATGTCGGCCTTCCCAAAGTAAAACGAATATTCCGCCTTGATTGTTTCTCGTTGAAATCGAGTGCCTTCATTACATATGACGGCTGGGCCGAACGTGCCGAACAGGCCGAACCGGCGGAAACAGCCAATCCGGCCAAATCAAAACCGACCAATAAATCGGCAGATTCATAATCGGGAAAATAAACATTGAGGAAATTAGACAGAACATTTTTCGGGTCACCGTTCCGTTTCGCGGCAGGATAAATTTTTTTCAATTCTTTCCAGAAATAATCGCGTAGTTTAGAAATTCTCTTATTCTCTAATTCTCTCCTTCGCCAATGGCTTCGGCGGGCAAGCGCGCCTGTCCGCCTCTGGCGGAAATTAGAGACGAGAGAAACGGCTTTTGCGAACCCGACCACCAAAGGAACATTTTCCGTTCCGGAACGCATACCGAATTCCTGTCCTCCGCCGGTAATTATAGGGGTTAGGGTGTAGGGTTTAGGGTTTATAAATTTTTTTTGTTTTTCACTATACCCTATACCCTGAACCCTAGACCCCACGTACAACGCTCCAATTCCTTTCGGGCCGTAAATTTTGTGGGCCGACATGGTTATCAAATCAACGCCTAAATTTCTGACGTCGCAATCCAAAAATTGGAAGGCCTGAACGGCGTCTGTATGAAATAAAGGATATTCTTTTTTATTTCTGAATTCGGATATTATTTTTGAAATTTCGCGGATTGGTTGAATAGTTCCTATTTCATTGTTTGCGTACATAACAGAAACGAGAACTGTATTTTCGCTCAAAGATTTTTTGAGCTTTTTCAAATCAGCGATTCCGTTTTTTGAAACCGGCAAATAAACGACTTCTACTCCTTCATCTTGCAGGTCGCGCGCCGTTTCCAAAACCGACTCATGCTCAATCGCCGAGACAATAATTCTAGGTTTCTTGATGCCCGATGCATGATGCTTGAAACTTTTTATCGCTCCGCGGAGAGCAAGATTATTGGCCTCGGTCGCCGAACCGGTAAAAATTATTTCGCGGAAGGCGGCGCCGATTGCGTTTGCGATTGTTTCGCGCGCTTCGTCCAGCGTGGCGATGGCTTCCTGCCCGAACGAATGAAGCGAGCCGGCATTGCCGAATTTATTAAGAAAATACGGACGCATTGCCGCTTCTACTTCCGGCGCTACCGGAGTGGAAGCCGCGTAATCAAAATAAACTTTGTGCTTTGGCATTGGCAAAATTAATCTTAACCGAATCTCCTGTTTTTACGTCCGGCACCATGAGTTCGCCGTTGTCGCGATACAAATCGTAAAGGTCTTTTGTTAGGCGAACATCCTGCAAGCAATATTTTTTGAGTTCCTCCATTTCTCCATTTTTATACATAGCGATTGCTTCGTGGCCCTTCTTCTCTTTGCCGACGCCCAGATTGGCGCGCGACAATTTGTCCAAACTTATTCTTTGTCCGAAAGCCATTTCTATTTCTTCCAGAATATCCAATCTGTTTTTGTCCCAGAGATTCACCTTTTCCCCGGGCAGTTTTCCAAAATGAACGTCTAGCACCGGAATGTCGTAACGATTACTGCTGAATCCCACGAGAAGCGAGCCGGAGTCGAAAAGTTTCGCCGCTTCGTCCAATTGGTTTTCGTCAAACGAAAAATATTTGTCTTTCGCATAGGAGTAAACGCAGACCATGGAAATCTTGAGCGCGTCGAAATTGTTCCAGCCGACTCCCGGGTCGGTGAAAAAGTTTTTCGTTTCTATGTCAAAAACAAGTGTATCCATTGGGTTACAGATTTACAGATTTTTACTAATGTACGAATGAATTTTATTTAAATTCGTATATTCGTACTGATTCGTAATTTCGTAGATGCTAAACGTGCCTATCCGCCACATTGGAAGCAGCACAACTACTCGGTTTGGTAACCGCCTCAAAATCATGCGCGCGTATCATGCCGACGACTTCCTGAATCATTGCCTTGGTCGGTCCGTTTTCGCCGACATCGGCGTGTATTTCAAAATCCCATTCGGGCATTCCTTCCCCGGCGGCGGCCGAGAGATTTTTGAGTTCAACTAGAATTTCTTTGCCGAGATCTATTGATATCAAAACTTCGCGTATTATTCTGTCGCGCAAAGTGTGGAATTTTCCGAGTTGGGCTCGGCGCCAGAAATAGCGTCCCCCGTTGCCGACGCGATGAACAACCGCAGCCGTCACGAAATCGGCGCGGCCATCCGAAAGCCGCTCCGAGTCGGTCCCTATCATTATCTTATATTTCCACTTGGGCTCGGACATCATGAAACGGACAAGTTCGTCCGCAACCTGGCGAACCGAGAGCTTAAGGCCAAGAGAACTGTTAAAAAATTCAGGCATTGTTTTTTTACTCTACGCTCAATGAAGGCATGGTGTCAATAATTAAGAGCGTTTAAATTACTGGCGCCCGTCGGTTTCCCGCGGGCGCTTGTTTTTATACTTCATAGTCGACCTCCTTTTTGGCAAGTTCTATTGATACCCTGAGACTTTCAATCAGAAGTCCGTGGTCCGCTTGATTGAGTTTTCGAAGAACCGATTCTCCTTCCCGAATCACCATGCCGGCTTTTTCCCCCGACAGCGACCCGCAGAAAATCGAATCGATCACGGGGAGTAACCTTTCCGCCATTTCAACCGGCGTTTCGGTTTTTCGCATAAGCATACAATCACCTCCTTTCGTGTGATGTAGTTAGGTTAAGTTGGCAAAATGCCACTTCAACCGTAAACCAAAACAAACGCTGGGTCAATTTGCTTATGATAAGCGGAATATCGAGAGAATCTCTTGTGTTTTGTCGTCAACGATAACCTGGCTCTTCCCTTCAACGTTCAAGCGTAACAGCGGTTCGGTATTCGAAGTCCGGATATTCGCCCTCCAGTCGGAATATTCTATGGAAAGCCCATCAATATGTTCAATATTCGCGTCGCCATATTTTTTTTCTAACTCCGCAAGAATGTCAGTTGCATGCTGATTAGGATTGAGTTTTGTATTAATCTCCCCGGAAATGAAGTATTTTGAAAAATACGGATTGAATATTTCGGAAACCATTTTCCCTGATTTAGAAATTATTTCGAGAATAATGAGAAATGGGATCAGGCCATTATCAGCGTAATAAAAATCACGGAAGTAATAATGGCCACTCATCTCTCCGGCGAATACCGCATCTTCCTTGCGCATCCGCTCTTTCAAAAATGAATGGCCGACTTTATTTTCAAGCGGCACGCCGCCTGCTTCTTTAACCATATCCTTAGTCGCCCAAGTGAGCCGAGTGTCATGAATAATTTTAGCGCCAGAAATTTTTCGCGCGAAATCGGCGCCCAGAAAAGCGGTGATGTAATAACCAGGTATCCAGCGGCCATTTTCATCAAACAGGAAAAATCTATCGGCATCGCCGTCCCATGCTGCGCCTAAATCGGCTTTGGATGTTTTGACAAGTTCGGATGTCTCCGTCTGATTCTCCTTTAATAGAGGGTCAGGCGCCCCTTTGGGGAAACTGCCGTCGGGCTCTTCATTAAGCGCCACCAATGTTATAGGAAGCGAAAGTTTGCGGACGATTTCGATAATAGGACCAGACATGCCGTTGGCCACAATCTTTAGCGGCTTTATTGCAGAGATATCTATCATCGAAATACATTTTTTCAGATAATCATTGATAATCTCCCGCTGTTCAATATTACCAGGCTTCTCAGCTTTATAGGCATATCCCTCAATTACCGATTTTTTTATATCTTCGATTCCTGTATCTCCCGATATAGAAACCGCTCCTTTGCGCATGAGTTTTAGGCCGTTATATTCCTTAGGGTTGTGTGATGCTGAAATCGTGATACCTCCGTCCACATCCGGATAGGCGGCTGTGGCGAAATACATCATATCGGTCGTTATGACGCCGATGTCGATCACATCAACGCCGTGATCGGTAAGCCCTTGCGCCGCGGCTTTCCAGAGCGATGGACCGGAAAGACGGATGTCGCGCCCCATAACTATCCGCTTAGGTTGGACGAGTTTGGCGTATGCTTGAGCAATTTTATAAACAATGTCTTCATTCAATTCGTCCGGATAAATGCCGCGAATATCGTACGCCTTAAAAATCTCTTCGTTTATCATGGAAATAGTATACTTTACTCTGGCTCAATGGGGCAATTTGAACAACATTTCGTTTGAATTTTTACTTCTCTTAGACGACAATATAAAGACGTATGGCAAAAAACAACAACTCCAAAAACGGACGCAACGGCAACGGACGTGAGCATAAACTTCATCCGGAAACCAAGAGTAGCCTTTGGGCTGTGGTCCTGGCTGGACTCGGCATAATTTTTTTTCTGGCAGGATTCCAAAAAGCCGGACCGGGTGGTGAATTCCTCTACGGCATTTTCAAAACGCTTCTCGGCCTAGGTTATTTCGCTTTCCCAACAACACTGATGGTGGTTGCGGGAATTTTTCTTATTTCGCAGCAGAAACGATTCATGGGCATAACGCTTCTCGGGGCGTTTCTTTTCATTTTGTCGGTGCTCGGCATGATAGATATCGCCGAAGCGGGCAGCGGTGGATGGCTAGGAGTTATTCTCGGTTCAATTAAAATTCCTTTCGGCGGACTGGCTGCCTCTGTAATAGATTCAATTGCAATGGTGGCCGCAGTTTTAATAACTCTCAATGTTCCGCTCAAAATAAAATTCCCCGAGAATGGTTAGACGCGGCTCACCACAGGAAAAGAAAAAACGCCCCTGACCGAAAGCGAAGAGAATAAAATCGCCGCCGTGGAAAAACAGCAAAAAGAAAATTCAAAATCTTCAGAACCCGCGGAAGTGAAAGTTGCGGAGGCGAAAACTCAAATATTCGCCAAAATAAAAAAATCAATTCCGATAAGTTTCTCCGCCGGAGGCGGATCCGCCTTTGGCGGAAAGAATTATGTTCCTCCTCCGCTTGATCTTCTTAGGTCGTCCATTGAAAAACCGACTACTGGTGACTTGCGCGCCAATGCCAACATCATCAAGCGCACGCTAGACAGTTTCGGCATTCCTGTTGAAATGGGAGAAATAAACATCGGACCGAAAGTCACCCGCTACACGCTCAAGCCGGCAGAAGGCGTGAAGCTCGCGCGCATTACGGCGCTCGGACAGGATTTGGCACTGGCTCTGGCAGCGCACCCAATCAGAATAGAGGCGCCAATTCCAGGAAAATCTCTTGTAGGCATAGAAGTGCCTAATAAAGCCGCGGCGCTTGTACGTCTCGGAAGTTTGATGACTTATCCGGAGTTCAACGCTTCGGGCCTTCTCGGATTCACGCTCGGCCGCGATGTAACCGGCGAACCGATTTTCGCCGACCTCGAGAAAATGCCACACCTTCTTATCGCCGGTTCCACGGGCAGCGGGAAATCCATAATGATACAGTCGCTGATTATTTCTCTTCTCTATAAAAATTCCCCGTCCACGCTCAAGCTCATAATGATAGACCCGAAGCGCGTGGAACTTTCCGGATACGAAGGAATACCTCATCTGGTAAGCCCGGTAATCGTGGAAAATAAAAAAGCCCTTAACGTTTTCCGCTGGGCCATCAAGGAGATGGAACAGAGATACGAGCTTCTGCAGAAATCCGGCAGCCGCGACATAAAAAGCTACAACGCGAAAATAAAAGAGAAAAACGCGGGCGAGGCAGGAGATGCTCCGCAGGTACTGCCTTTCATAGTGATAATCGTGGACGAACTGGCCGACCTGATGACCTCCTACGGCCGCGAAGTTGAAGGTTCAGTGGTCCGTCTGGCACAGATGGCGAGGGCTACCGGAATACATCTCGTGCTTTCCACGCAAAGGCCTTCGGTTGAAATAATCACCGGACTTATAAAAGCAAATATTACCAGCCGCATCGCACTGCAGGTAGCAAGTCAAATTGATTCGCGCACAATCATAGATACTTCCGGCGCCGAAAAACTTCTAGGATCTGGCGACCTCCTTTTTGTGTCTTCGGACCTTTCCAAGCCGAAACGTATCCAGGGCGCATATATTCCGGAAGATGAAACCAAAAAAGTTGCCGACTTTATCCGCGATAACAATTCCGCTCCGGACGAAGAAATCCAGTTCTCCGAAGGAAACGGCCTGCCCGGCCAGGGCCTGCCCGGCCAGGGCAACGGAATTATTCCTGCTTCTATCTTTGATGAATCACTTGATGAAGATGGCGATGAAATGTACGATGAAGCCGTGGAAGTGGTACGCCAGGCGCAGAAGGCCTCGGCTTCCCTTCTCCAGCGGCGGCTCAAAGTGGGCTATGCCAGAGCCGCCCGTCTCCTTGACCTGATGGAAGAAAAAGGAATTATCGGGCCCGGAGACGGCGCCAAAGCGCGCGAGGTTTACCTCGGAAAGGAACCGGAAATATAAGGAGTGTAAAATATATTTCCTGGTTTCCATTAATAGTTTTTACAAAAAAATTATGGACCACTCGGAATTCGCGAATTTTTTAAACGAACGCATGCGCGAGCGTGGGCTCAATATGCGGCGCCTGTCGGAAGTCAGCGGCGTTTCGGTTAAGCACCTTGAAACGATTTTCTCCGGGGACGAAAACCGCATGCCGTCATATCCATACCTGAAAGGATATCTTTTGAAACTCGGTGAAGCGCTGGACTTCAATTCCGACGAGGCCTGGGAACATATGAAAAAATTTTCGGAGTCCAAAAGCGCCGGCAAAACTGACGAGCTGCCTAAAAACAGGTTTTCCCAAAAAACGTCAAGTAAGTATTTTGTGATAGGGGCTGTTATTTTTCTTCTCTTTGTCTACGGAATTTTCAGATTCTATAATATTTCCGGGACGCCCGTAGTTGTTGTTTTATATCCGCAGGAAAATATGGCTGTGGTCGCCGAGAATTCGGTTTCTTTGGCCGGACGCGTTTCAAATAGCGACGAACTGAAGATTAACGGCGAGCTGGTCCAGTCACAGACGAACGGCGACTGGGAAAAAATAGTTATGCTCCAACCGGGAATAAACACGCTTGAAATAACGGCAAAAAAATTCCTGGGACGGGAAACCAAGGTAATCAGACAGGTCAATTATCAGCCGTCCACAAACACAGTACCGGGAACTGTTCAGTAATGAGCGGGTTTTGAAAAACAAAAAAATAAAGTAAAATAAACAAATGGTCAAAAAACAAAAGGAGGAAGAAGCAAAAGATAACGGTAAACAGCTCGATAGTTTGATGTCGTCGCTTCAGGAGAAATACGGCGAGGGTTCAATAATGAAGCTCGGCGACGTCCGGCACGTGGATGTGTCCGTCATACCGACCGGCTCTTTTTCCCTGGATATGGCTCTCGGTGTCGGCGGATTGCCGCGCGGACGCGTTATTGAAATATTCGGCCCCGAAGGTAGCGGTAAAACAACGCTTGCGCTCAACGTAGTCGCTCAGGCGCAAAAGCAGGGAGGGAAAACTGCTTACATTGACGCGGAACACGCGCTCGACCCGGAATACGCGGCGACACTCGGAGTAAAAATAAACGATTTGATAATATCCCAGCCGGACAACGGCGAAGAGGCGCTTAACATATTGGAAAGTTTGGTGCGTTCCGAAATAATCTCGGTGGTGGTGGTTGACTCTGTGGCGGCGCTGACTCCGAAAGCCGAAATTGAAGGTGATATGGGACAACAGCATATGGGACGGCAGGCGAGAATGATGTCTCAGGCGCTCCGCAAACTCACGGCTCTTGTGGCGAGAACACAGACGATGGTAATTTTCATAAACCAAATCAGGATGAAAATCGGCATCATGTTCGGCAATCCCGAAACTACGCCAGGAGGGCTCGCTCTCAAATTCGCCGCGTCGGTGCGTTTGGATGTCCGCAGAATCGCCCAGGTTAAAAAAGGAGAAGATGTAGTCGGCAGCAGAGTCAAAGTGAAAGTGGTCAAAAACAAAGTTGCCGCGCCGTTCAAACTCGCCGAATTCGACATTATGTACGGCAAAGGAATCGCCTTTGAAGCGGATGTTTTGAACGCCGGACTAAAATGCGGCGTTATCACAAAATCCGGCGCCTCTTATTCTTTCAATGGAGAAAAAATCGGGGTTGGCTTGGAAAAAACCGGTGAGAAGCTTGCTGAAGACAAAAAACTTCTTAACGAAATAAAAGCGAAGGTGCGTGCCCAGTCTACGTAGAAATAAAAAGTTAAGATTCCAGACACATCGCATTAGAAAACCTTAACGAGTACTCTAGTTTTAAATTTTCTTATGCCCCGAGAGAACAAGGGGAAGTCGGTAGCAAACAAAATTTTTTATCAACGGACATCCTTTAGTGATTAGTGCTAGTGCGATTGAGATACTTAGAAAAATCGCCTTATCCTTATAAAGAAAGGTCTATGTTAATATGGATTCATGAAATTCTTCACAAATCACGCCTTAGACATCAAAAGTTTTAATTATTGGACGCTTGCTATCCATACCAATCAATCTTACTTGGGCAGAGTAATTTGCTACCTTAACACATATAAAGAAAATATCAGCGATCTGAAGCAAGAAGAATATCTTGAATTATTAGAAATAATAAAGGCGTATCAAAATGCTATTACCAAATTATGGAACCCTGATTGGTGGAACTACGCTCAACTAGGAAATACGACGCCGCATCTCCATTTTCATTTTATTCCACGCTATAAAGATATTAGATTTTTTGAAGGGGAAAAATTTATTGATGAACTGTGGGGTAAAAACTATGCACCAGCACCGGAACGGCCAGAGGATAAAAATCTGAACGAGAAAATTCGGCTTGCAATTTTAAGGGCTCTGGAGTAAAAGAGGGATAGCAAACACTTGAAAAGAGGTCCCGAATGTTACGGCAAGCAATCGTTGCAGCTGGAGGGAAAGGAACGCGCCTCGGAGCACTAGCCAAAAAATATGGCAATAAGAGTCTCATCCAAATCAGAGGCCTGCCGATACTTTGGTATACGCTTAAGTGGCTAAAAGAAGTAGGGGTTGAGGAAATCATCATCACAGTCAACTATATGTCCGAATACCGAAGGATTAAAGAACTCTTCGGTAAAGATCCTCAAATCGCGATGGTCTACAATCGGTATCGTAAGAGTAGCGCTCAATGCATCGCGCCGCTACTGGCAATGCTTGACACTAGATTTCTTTTTGTCTACGGGCACGCTCCAGTGCCTCCAGACCATCTTCTCAATCTCGCAGGTGTCGCCGAAAAAGGAGTGGTGGTAAGTCTCTACGCATCCACTACTCAAGGAGCAACAAGAAAGCCGGCTAATTTGTCCGGGTATCTCGTTACGATGAACGCGAGTGGTTCGCTTTTCATGGAACCGCCCCATGTACTCACTCATGAATTTGTAGAACTTCTTGCAAAGACTGGGTCGTGGGGAGTTTCATTTCAAGGTTACCGCGGTCCACTGGCAGGCGTGCAAGCGAATCATCATTCAGAGTTTCATTACCGACACGACTTCGCTGCTTTCAAGAAGTATATGATTGAGCTTTTGAAGAGCAAGAAATAGTGCTCTTCTCCCAGAAGACCGTATGGTTCGCCCAGCGGTCTTTTTCGCAATATTGTTGTACTTACTTTACTATATCCAAAATATGGTAACTAGAATCCGGTCGAGACGTCTTAAGTACTTGCTTGAAACGATATTCAAAAAATGATTATACTGCTTGCATGGGTAAAGTTCTAAACCGACACACAAAATGAAACTGAATTCCATAACCTTCATAACCGGCAATGCGGCCAAAGCGGAACAGCTTAGGCGTCATCTTGATTATCCCGTTTTCTATAGAAAGCTCGACTTGGACGAAATCCAATCGCTCGACCTGAAAAAGATAGTCGAGCATAAAGCTAAAGAGGCTTATAAAAAAATCGGCTCTCCGGTTTTGGTTGAAGATGTTTCTTTGGCTTTCCACGCTTTCGGGAAATTGCCCGGTCCGCTTATAAAATGGTTTCTCGGAGAACTCGGTAATGACGGACTTTGTAAAATGCTTGATGGTCACAAAAACAGAAACGCCACTGCAGAGGTATGCTTCGGGCTTTATGATGGAAAAAAACTGAAAATATTTGAGGGCAAAATGGAGGGAACTATCGCGAAAAAGCCTCGCGGAAAAACTGATTTCGGCTGGGACCCTATTTTCATTCCAAAGGGAAGTAGGAAAACAAACGCCGAAATGTCCGTTGAGGAGCAGAAAAAATTTTCTATGCGGAAAATTGCATTAAAGAAGCTTGAAGTATTCCTCAAAAAATAATTTAGAAAATCAAAAACGGAGGACTGCCTGCTTCAAGCCTTCGAATGAAGTGCTTATCACAAGATACTTTTCGTGAAACCATCCGTAAGCAACGACGCTTGAAGAATTGGAGAAATTCAATATCCTTATCGGCTGCCCGCTGAATATTTGGTCCCGGAATTGCGTTTCGGCCGTTCCAACCGGCTCCAGGAAAATATCATTCCAGCTCGAGGATGCGTTTTCTATCTTTGGCTGAGCGATGGCCTGCAGGAAAATCCTGCTTTCTCCCGTTTTTATACGGAAAACATATCCCGGCCAGAAAATATTTTTTTCTTTGTACAAAAATAGCCTGAAATCTTTTTCGAAGTTACCGTTCATAAAGTCAGTGCCAAAAATGTCGCTTTTCACCAATGAAAAGAAACTTGCCGCAGAAATGCGCTGGCTATTCCCATTCTCGATTTTAATTTCAAAAAAAACTCCGGAAAGGTCGCCTATCTTCGAGACAATCTGTTCGCGTATAGTTGGCAGACCGTCGATTGCAGAAGGAATATCAAGAGTGAAAATTCCGTCGGCCGGCTGGCCGAAAAATTGTATGCTTTCGAAAGTTTCCTGCGTTTCGTCCGGAGTCGTAACGGCTGGCTGATTGTTCTCGACCGGAGCCGGCTTTTCATTGAAAAGCGGATAGATAAAGTATCCGGTAAGAAAAACTATGGCGACAAAAACGGCCAAAGAAGAAAAAAGATAGGCCGGATTGGAAAAGAACGGTTTTTTTGCTGGCGTCTCCGGCCTGGAAATAACGCTGGATGAAAAAATACTGACTGGCCGCGGAACGCTTTCGTTTCTTTCGGCTTGCAAAAAAACCTTTATGGGATGTGGCTTCGGTGAACCGCCACCGCTTCCGGCTATGGAAGCGATGTCAGAAGCCATCGTCCTGACGGCAACTTCGGCCGGAGATTGAGGAACGACAGGGTCGGATATATGTTCAGAGCTATTGGTTGCTTGGTCCATAAAATTAAATATCACTCTGATTATACCAAGAGTGATACTAATTCCTAATTGCCGATTATCCAGATTACTTGCCGTCCGTCATCTGCTTCAGGGAAAGGCCGATGTGTCCGTCTCTGTCCACGCGGATAATCTTTGCGCGCACGAAATCCCCCATTTTGACTACTTCTTCCACGTTTTTTACGAAGCCTTCTTTAAGCTCCGAAACGTGTATCATGCCGTCATTGCCTCCGCCCAAATCAACGATTGCTCCGAAATCAAGAATTTTAAAAACTTTTCCCTCGACTATCTCGCCAACTTTGTATTCCTTGGTCAGCGCTTTTATTTCGTCCAAAGCGGCCATTGCTTTTTCATTGTCCGTTCCGGTAACGAATACGCTTCCGTCATCGTCTATGTCTATGCTTCCTAATCCGTATTTCTCGATGAGCCCGTTTATCATTTTGCCGCCCGGACCGATTACTATTCCGATTTTAGCAGGGTCTATCTTGAACTGGAAAATGGTCGGGGCGTAGCTTGAAATTTTCGGGCGCGGCGCCGGCAAAACTCCGCCTAAGAACTGAAGAATGTTTAGGCGCGCTTCTTTGGCCTGAGCCAGCGTCTTTTCAATCATCTCCGAAGTGAGTCCGTCCATTTTGACATCAAGCTGAACCGCGGTAACACCGTCTTTCGTTCCGGCGACTTTGAAATCCATGTCGCCGAAGTGGTCTTCGGGGCCCTGGATATCGGTCAGCACTTTGTATTTTCCATGCTGGTCTGTAATTATGCCCATTGCGATTCCGGCGACCGGTTTCTTGAGCGGCACGCCGGCGTCCATCAGCGAGAGAGTGGATGCGCAAACCGTTGCCATGGACGAAGAGCCGTTTGACGAAAGTATTTCTGATACGACACGGATTGTGTACGGGAATTCTTCAGATGAAGGAATCATTGGGCGCATGGCTTTTTCCGCGAGAGAACCGTGTCCTATTTCACGGCGTCCCGGCCCGCGGAAGAAACCTATTTCTCCAACCGAGTATGGCGGGAAATTGTAATGGAGCATAAAGCGCTTTTTGCCTGTCCATTCCATCGTTTCGATGAACTGCTCTGCTCCCGGAGCGGCTAGCGTTGTCACGGCAAGCGCCTGCGTGTTTCCGCGTACGAAAAGAGCCGAACCATGAGTTCTTTCGAAAAGCTTAACTTCGGCATCGAGCTTCCTTATTTCATCAAGCTTCCTGCCGTCGGGACGTTTCTCATTTTCCAAAATGTTTTTGTGGACAATGCGATTTATGAAATCCTCCCAGACGAAATCGGCGGAACGCTCTTCGAACGTTTCTAGTTTTTCTTTCAGGTACGATAAATATTCCACGCGGAATTTTGCCATTGCTTCGTTGTATTCAATCTTGTTCGGCTTGTAAACGGCGTCTTCCACTTTTTCCGCAAGGAATTTTTCCGCCACTTCGCGGAAAGCTGGCTCTACCTCAAACAAAGCGAGCTCCGCTTTCTTTTTGCCGTTTTCTTTTATGATTGTTTCCTGAAAAGCGATAAGTTTGTCTATTTCTTCCTGCGCAAGAACGCAGGCGGCCAGAACGTCTTTTTCGTCGGACTCATTGCCTCCGAGCTCTATCATGCCTATTTTCCCTTTCGGCCCTGCGGCAAATATTTCAAAATCGCAAACCGGCTGGCCCATCTGTGAAACGGTCGGATTGATAATCAAATGCCCGTCAATTTTCGCAATTCTAATTCCGGCAGCCGGTCCGTTCCAGGGCATATCCGAAATTCCGAGCGCGGCCGAAGCGCCTATCATACCAACGAAATCCGGGTCGTTTTCTTCGTCTATGGAAAGAACGGTGGCCACAACCTGCATCTCGCGCCTGATTCTATCGTCGAAAAGCGGACGGATGACGCGGTCAACAAGGCGTCCGGAAAGGATGGCATTGTCCGACGACCTGCCTTCGCGGCGAATGTATCTGCTGCCGATTATTTTTCCTGCCGCGTAAAAGCGTTCTTCGTAATCAACTTTTAGCGGAACGTAATTGAATTTGCCCTCTGTCACTCCCATGACTGCAGTCACCAAAACCGAAGTTTCGCCGTATTTCACGAGCACAGCGCCATTGGCCTGTTCGGCGATGGACGAAATTTCAATCGTCAGCTCTTTTCCTCCTACCTGCGTGGAATATTTTTTTCTTTGTATAGCCATGTGTTTATTTTCTTCCTATTATGATTCTCGGCATTTCTTCTATGTTTATAAATCTGTCCGCGGCTTCCTGGATTTTTCCCGAGGCGCTTCTCCTGAATGCGGCTACTTCCACCAGCCGTCCGACTCCCCATTTGAGATAATCCACGAGCGGGCAGAAATCTCCGTCGCCGGTGACAAGTATCACAGAATCAAGGAATGGCGCCATGCGTATGGCATCCACTGCCATTCCCACGTCCCAGTCGGCTTTCTTGGTCCCGTCCGGATAAATCTGCAAATCCTTGCAGCGGAGTTCAAGCCCTTCTTTCTCAAGCGCTTCAAAAAACGCGGCTTCTCCAACGGCCGTTTCGCTTTTGACGACGTAAG
Organism: uncultured Candidatus Saccharibacteria bacterium; assembly: GCA_964360535.1. GTDB lineage: Bacteria > Patescibacteriota > Minisyncoccia > UBA6257 > 2-01-FULL-56-20 > JACQKT01. Next base: position 5,555 of record CAYHXB010000008.1, on the reverse strand, counting down.
CCACTGCGCGGATAAGCTGCCGTCCCGCAACGAGTGTCTTTATAAGCTCTTTATAATTGACGCGGCCGCGGTAAAGATTCTTGGCAGAATGATAAAGATTCTGAACGTCTATGAAAATACCGACTCTCTGGTCCGCGTGTATGCTGCTTGTCTTCATTATTATTTTTTATTTGCCCACCGGGGCCTCTTTGTGGATTGTTATTTTCCCAGTCCCAGTTTCTTCGCCAGTTTGGCGTGCACGGCCGGCTTTGTTTCCTTAAGATATCCGAGAAATTTTCTCCTCTGGCTGACCATTTTAAGAAGTCCGCGCCTTGAATGCTGGTCTTTGGGATTTTTTTTGAGATGATTTGCCAATTCTTCAATCTGCCTTGAAAGAACAGAAACCTGAACTTCGGACGAACCTGTGTCCTTTTCGTGCCGCTGCGATTCTTTGATGACTTTGGATTTTACACGCTTGGTTAACATTGCGCTCATTATATATGAATAATCCCGGAAACGCAAATTTTTCATTTATTATAGAAACAAAAAGGGCGGTAGCGTGAACTGCTACTACCCTTGAATCCGTTACGAGATTTTCGCCTAAATTATGGTAATGATTTTTAGCAATGAAAAACCCGATTGAGAATTAAGCAAAAGAGGGCAAGAATATGAATTTTTTGCCGATGATAACTTTTTGGAAATTTTTCTTGCCTATTTTTTCACTTGCACCGATTATCTCCAGATGAAGCGGATTTCCTTTCTTGTCCAAATCCACGAAAACCTCTGGAGATATCTCTACCGTTTTAGCCACCACGCCGACCCCCAAAGAAACATTCAGCGCGTCTACTTCCTTATCGTAAGAAATTTTCATACGTTTAATGGTATCAATTATGTTTATATTTCGCAATCCAATGAGCAGTAACGACGATAATGCTCTTTTTATCCCTTTTAATGACAACTTTCAAATATTTACCACCGAATTTTTTATAAAATTCTTCCCTAAAATTCCGGCTTGGTTGAGAAAAATCGGGACTATTTACTGTTTTTAATACAAGTTGCCTGCTTATATTCCTTTGCTCTATTTTTAATGAAGCATGATTGCTAAAAACGACTTCCATGCCGATAGTTTATCACAAGATTTTTACAAACAAAAAGGGCGTAGCGTGAAACTGCTACTGCCCTTGAATCCGCCACAAATTGTATCTTTAAGATAAGGTTAAATTAAACCGAAAGTTAAAACGTTATTCTTTTTTTATTATTCCTGCTAGAAATTTTTTGCGCTATTACCAGACAGCGGCTTGTTTTAATGTTGTACGGTTCATCGGCAAACGAGCCGTATATCTTTTTGACGCTTAGATTTCGTTCAATAAGCAGATGATTTATTTCTGGCGGCGTGTATAAACGCAACATGCCGTTAAATGAAGTTTTCTTTTTATTTTGTAAAATGCGCCATTGCATTGCTATTTGAAAAGTTTTTGGATTAAAACTGATCATATGCGTTGTTAACTTTCCGCCCGGAATTCTTTGTGTCCATGCCCCTACAATCTCATGCCGAAGCATGCCTGGCGAATTTGGAAGGTCTAGCACAAGTAAACCGCCCTTTTTCAAGGATGTTGATATATTGGATAATACTTGCTCGTTATCCATGTCGCTGAAATAACCAAACGAATTACCAAGAACAAGAATAAAATCATACTTTACCGTATTATGATAAGTGCGCATATCTCCTTTAATGAATGGAATGTTCACTCCGGCTTTACGAGCCCGTTGTTTTGCAACTTTCAATAAAGATGCAGAAGCATCCACACCAGCTACATTCATTCCATGTTGCGCAAACGAAATAGCGTGTCTGCCTTGTCCGCATGCAAGATCAAGAATGCGGGAACCTTTCTTCATTTTAAGTGCATTAATCAAAAACAATGTTTCTTTTTCTCCACGTTTAATTGAATATATTTCATCAAACGCATTGAAATATATCTCACTAAAAGCTATTTTCCACCAATGTTTTTTATCCATAATTAAATATTAATTATATCTTTTATAACATAAATAAAAAAAGCGCAGAAGTGACAAAATGTCACCTCCGCGCCGCGATGTCTTGGGAAAACTTCTGTGCGATAGTACATGAGGTCCAGTCGGACGATTCGAGACTTCCGCCGTTCTGGTAAGCACGGGCTACGCAGGCGCCGCCGCAGATCTTAAGATGAGGACAGGATTTGCACTTGGGAAGTTGCTTTGGACTCATCAATTTAAAGTCCGTCATCTGCTTAGATGTCCACACATTGATGAGCGAACTTTGGCGAACATTGCCATAAGAAAACGTTTCGATTGGCAACTTGTCGCAGGGCATTATGTTTCCGTTAGCCATGACATAAAGTATCTGCGTATTGTCACCGTCACAGATGAACTCTTTTTCATGCTGCCCAGGAACATGGCCTTCGCTAGGTACACGGAATGGCAGAAGTATCCGAACACTAGAAGAACGTACTGAAAGCTCTTTCATTTTTTGGTACATATCTTCCATGAACGGGTCGTCGTTGACAGATCTAGGCCCAACATTCTTGAGCAGTAGGTTTTTAGACGCACGACCGAGATCGGCGATGAATCCTATGTTCAAAATGGTAACACCCAATTCTTCAGCCAGCTCGACAACTCCATCCAATGCACCAAGATTGCTATGGGTCAGCGTAAAGCCGATGTTTGTTTCAACCCCGCGTTCGACAAGTCGACGAATTGTTGCAAGTGAGCGAATAAAACTTCCCTTGCGACCACGAAATTCTTTTTCATTGTCGTCTTCTGCGCCTACGATGACGATTCGTAATTACGGATTGCCGACGAAACGAGCCAGCAAATCTACAAGAAAAAGTTCGGAAATACGGCAAATTGCAGTTTCGTCGAGTATAGACATTAGGCGTGTTTTTACTAGACCAGGACGCGGATATTTCACAAGAACAATCAATGCATTGCTGACCATGGTAAACATCTCCTTAAATGGAATGTTAAAACTGGCTGGATTTCCAGATATTCAATTTTCAAGTTAATCAATGTATAACACCTGACTATCTGGAGTGTAAAGAAGACGAATTTGCCAGGAAATTCAGCGCGAAATTTTGTATAATATACATAAATTTGACCACTTTGTTTAAATTATGTTATAAATTTAATTATGGCTGTGCTGACGAAAGCAAAATATAATACGCTCGAGAAAGTGTTGGAGGAGTTGAAGGATATTAAGATTCAACTGAAGAAATTTCTTCTTATCATTCCAGAAGAGAGCATTAAGGAATACAGCAATGATTCCAAAATAAGGGATGCCTTTTTGCGGGCAAACAAAATCTATCCTCAGAAATAAATCTTGCATGATGCGCATCCGCAAAACTAATGATTTTGTTGATGAACTAAAACGACTGCCCTCTGAAATTTCGCGGCTGTTCAAGAAACAGGAAAATATTTTTAGCATTAACTGGCTTGATGCCCGACTTCACATAAAACGACTTAAAGAATTTTCCGGAGTTTATTCGTTTAGAATCACTCGCCGCTATCGAGTATTGTTTTATTTTCAAGGAGATGAAGCGATACTTTTCGCCATCGGCCATCGAAAAGATATTTACGAAAAATGATTAGCGATGGATTGAAATAAATTCTCATTGAGCCGGTTTTTTCTTCAGACCAACCCCGATGCTTCTTACCAGTCAGTTCTTTGACAGCCCGCCTTCCTCTGGGATAAAAGCAGGATTTTTTATGCCAAAAATCAATATTTATCGCGTTTTGGCCTTTAATATCAAGGGTTTTAAGCACTTGACTTTTCCCATGATTTCATGTTAAAATTCAACCGTTACAAAGGGGATTTTTCCTTTGTATAAGCGCATAAGCAACTTGTAAACTCAAAACTCACAGGAGGGTCTAATGAAACATCTGAAATCGTTTTTGATTGCGACGCTCGCTTTCGTCGGTATTTTGGCCTTGCCCGCGTTCGGCGAAGAAAAAATTGTCAACATCTATTGGGGCGTAGGCACCGGGACAAAGCCGGTGACAGAACCTGTCAAAGTGGCAAATATCTCCATCGACCCAAAGATCCAGCTGGCCGAGGACTTGGGGTTGAAGAAACCTCTTCCTGCCGACGCCGGGAACAGGAAAGATGTGGAAAAAGTGGCCGAGGCGGTGCTGAGGCAATTCACGGCAGATTTCACGGAAGTAGTCAAAGCCGTGTCTAAAGTCGATTCCATCTCCTCCATCTCCGGCGCCGAAACTGAAGCTGTGGTCAAACTTCATCTTTACTACTCAAACACCGCTGATAAGTTCAGCATGCTTGTCAAAGCGGCAGTTGAAGTTGACGGCAAAGTCGTCTTGGTGTCGGTTACTACGATGAAGGGACTCGTGCCGATACCGGAAGAAAAAACGACTAACCTGATACAGACGGCGGCAAGGCAAACGGCGGTATTACTCGCCAAAAACCTTATCGTCGGCGGCAGCGGCGGCGAAAAAAAGGTTGTCACTATGCAGTAACAGCAACCTACGCAACAACAATAAGGCCGACTCCGACACTCCTGTCAGCAAGCCCTTGAACAAACCCGCTCCCTTTTGGGATAAAGCGGGCTTTTTTTATTTCCCATTAATGGACAGTAGTGGAAGCGTTTCAGTTTTTAGCGTCCGCCTGCAAAGTGCTGACGAAAAAATCAACAAGCTTTTTGTTTGCTGCCATAAAATCGGCTTTTGAAGCAACGAGGGTTTCTGTCGTCTTTTGAGCTTCGCCGGCCAGCTGTTCCGAAATTTTGCCTGAAGCAAGTCCGTCAAGCATGACGCTGAAAGCAATATAAGCGTCATTCATTTTCCCTGCGGCGGAGATAAAGTCCGCAGTCAGCTGATTTGCTTCTTTGTCCGCTGTTCCGTTATTTGCGGCCGCAAAACTTTTAAGATAGTTCGCCAAAATAACTTCGCGTTTTTTTTGAATTTCATTCAAACTGGCTATTTTCGCCATTGATAAAGTAATGGCATTGTAATCTTTGGCCGCAGAATAACTTTTGATTTTTACCATTTCCGGCAAAATAACCGTGCGGTTGGTGGAATCCAAAACTTCCAGTTCATTGAACGCGAGATTGAACGCTTCCCCATAAGCCTGGGAAAATTTTGACTTTGGGATAAGTACGTTGAAGTTTTTCATGGACCAATCGGCTCTTGCCTGGCCTACGTCAACAACCGTATTTGCCGGTGACGAATTTTTTTGCGCCGTAACATATTTCTGGACGGACGCCGGATTGACGCTGAAAAAATAAAAAAACACGGCAATCGAAACGGCGGCCCCCAGCAAAAAAGAAACGATGATTATGACTTTATTATTGGTTAAGATGTCTTTTTTGGTTATGTCCATATGCATCAATTGGCATTAACAAAACTTCGATTTGTATAATACTTATATTGTATCATATTTTATATCTTGATTATGTTAATAAGTGCCGATAAAACTTCGGCCCATAAAATGTTATATTTGTATTGTATCATAATGGCAATTTCAAGCTCTGCCGCAAAATAAATATGCACATATCTAAAAATAAATTCATATCTGTTTTCCTGCTGAT
>CAYHXB010000007.1:4884-27248 GCA_964360535.1 uncultured Candidatus Saccharibacteria bacterium | reverse complement strand
AAAAGAAAAAATAATAGACCCACTTGGCATTCCGCGCGACAACATCCTCGTTTCCGTTTTTGACGCGGATACGCAGATATTTCCGGAATATTTCGGGCGTCTCGCTTACGTTTTTTTGAAATCGGCAAACAGGTTGCGCGCGATTTACCAGCCAATCCCCCTTTTTATAAATAACGTTTATCAGGCGCCGGCGCTCGCGCGCGTAATTTCTTTTTCGAGCACTTTCTGGCAGATGATGCAGCAATCGCGCCCGGAACGGCTTACTTCTTTTTCATCGCAATCCATTCCTTTCCAGGTTCTTCTCGATATAGGATACTGGCACACCGATGTCGTTTCGGAGGACTCGCGCAGTTTTTGGCAATGCTATCTCCGCTATCACGGCGATTTCCGCGTCGAGCCGCTCTTCTATCCGGTTTCCATGGATTCCAACGCCGCGCCTACTTTTTGGGGCACGCTCAAAAACAATTACCGCCAGCACCGCCGCTGGGCCTGGGGCTGCGAGAACATTCCTTATCTTCTTGAAGGATTCCGCAACGACCCGCTCATACCTAAAGGCAAAAAATGGTACTGGTCTTTCAATTTGATAGAGGGATTTCATTCCTGGGCCACGAATGCCCTTTTGATTTTCGCGCTTGGTTGGCTTCCGGTCGTTCTTGGAGGAAGACACTTCAATGTTTCACTTTTGTCGTACAGCTTGCCTTCCATCACGCGCTTAATTGTAGAAATTTCCATGGTTGGCGTGGCCAGCGCCGCCATTTTCAGCATTCTTCTTCTGCCGCCTCGTCCCGAACCGCTCCGCTGGCACGAATACATCTGGTATTTCGCGCAGTGGCTTCTTTTGCCTTTGACTCTTATAGTCTTTGGATGTTTTCCGGCGCTTGAATCGCAAACGCGCCTGATGCTCGGCGGCAAATGGCGGCTCGGTTTCTGGGTGACGCCGAAAACTAGAAAATCTCCGCTAGCTGAAAGAAAATATCTAATTTGATGAAAATATTATCTATAGAAACCAGTTGCGATGAAACCGGGTTGGCAATCGTGCAAGCCGAAGGAGGATTTTTAAACCCGAAATTCAAAGTTCTTAAGAATCTGGTCAGCTCGCAGATAAAAATCCACCGGCCGTTCGGCGGAGTTGTCCCCAATCTCGCCAAACGCGAGCATATTAAAAATCTTCCGCTTCTTTATAAAAAACTATTAAGTTCCAAGTTCCAAGTTCCAAGTTCTATCGACCTCATCGCCGTAACCGTAGGCCCCGGACTTGAGCCGGCGCTCTGGACCGGAATAACTTTCGCGGAAGAGCTGTCGCGGAAAACCAAAAAACCTCTTATAGGCGCGAATCATTTGGAAGGCCATCTGTACTCTTTTTTGTTGCAACAAAAAAGAGCAAATCTTAAATCACAAATACGAAATCAGAAACAAAAAAGTTTAGAATTTAAAATTTCGGATTTAAAATTTCCAGCGATAGCATTGCTGGTTAGCGGCGGGCATACGGCCATTCTTCTTATGAAAAATCTTAAGGAATGGAAAATGCTCGGTGAGACGAGAGACGATGCCGCCGGCGAGGCATTTGATAAAGTCGCAAGAATGCTGAAGCTCCACTATCCCGGCGGGCCGGAAATAGAAAAAATAGCAAAAAAAGGAAATCCGGATGCGATTGAATTTCCAAAACCGATGCTTAACCAGAAAAATTATGATTTTAGTTTTTCCGGTTTGAAAACCGCCGTCTTTTATTATTTGCGGGATATAGGGTATAGCCACTCGGGTATAGCCACTCGGGTTGGTAAAAAAAATCTAAACCCTAAACCCCATACCCTAGTGGCTGATGTGGCCGCTTCTTTCCAGAAAACCGTGGTTGAGGTTCTTGCCAGAAAAACAGAACGTGCCGCCATAGAATTCTCCGCGCGCTCAATGATTCTCTGCGGAGGCGTGGCCGCAAACAAAACGCTCCGCAAAGAACTTAAGCGGACGGCTGACGGCCTCGGGATAAATTTCTTCGTTCCTGAAATGGAATACAACAATGACAACGGCGCAATGATAGCCGCCGCCGGATATTTTGCCTATTTAAAAGGAAGTAAATCCGCCAAAGGCGCCTGCCTGCCGGCAAGGCAGGGATCCGCCTCGGGCGGAAAACTGCCAATGAAAGCGGACGGCGACCTGAATATATAAATAATCAATACCTCGCACGGCGTTCGTTTCATAACCGGATGAAAACAAGATAAAATATTTGTTAACAACTTATGCGATCGCATAAGTTGTTAACAAATATTTATTTTACTTGTCGCCTGAGTCTTACCAAAAAAACAATTGCTAGATAATATCCATCTCTTTTGCCTCGAAAAATTTGATGTACGGAAGAATCTGTAATTCACGCAAGGAATCAATGAATTTTTCCGGCAGAGGCGCCGGCCCCAGCCATACGCTTTTTTGAAGCATTTCGAAACCGAGATATAAAAGCTCAACGCGCAACCAGTTACGTTTCTTTTTGTATGCTTCGGGAATATCGAACGATATGACGATGCTTTTAGGTCCCTGTCTGATAATTTTCCTGCTGTGCGTCGGGAGAAAAGAAATTTTATTCGAAAGGCGCGCGCGCCCTGCTTTTGTGATTTGCCATATCCCTTTTTTGTTCTCGACATATCCTCTTTTTTTGAGGCGAGAGAGCGTAACGCGCATTGTCGCATCTGAAGTATTACGAAAGTTACTGTAAGTTTTGGCAGTTGGCCGCCAAGTACTCCCTCGCATTCGCGCTCGCATCAAACGATAACCCCCAGAGTAACTGGAAAGAACGGTTAGAATATCATCCGTATGTCCCATTTCAATATGTTAACATATTGAACGATCGTATAAATTGTTAACAAAATTTGTCGAATGAATTGACCGTATAAGTTGAAAAATTGAATGAGATGGGAAAATTGATTAAAATAAGAAATATGGCTGAACTTTTGGAACCTCGCTACGAACACCAGAAAACCGAACAGGAAATATACGAGCTTTGGGAAAAATCGGGATATTTTGACCCGGACAAGCTTCCCGCCTCCGCTACCCACTCCGCCAAGGCTACGAGGGTCAAGAAAGCTACTACGGGCAAGCCAGCCGCAAAGAAAGCAAAACCATTCACAATAATAATGCCGCCGCCGAACGCCAACGGCTCGCTTCATCTCGGACACGCGGTGTTTATAACGCTTCAGGATATTTTAATCCGCTTCTGGAGAATGCGCGGGCGGAAAGCGCTCTGGCTTCCGGGGGCAGACCATGCCGGTTTCGAAACGCAGGTTGTCTTTGACAAAAAACTTGAAAAAGAAGGAAGGAATAGGGTTTCCGCCCAAGGCGGATCCGCCTCTGGCGGAGAGATTCCCCGTGAACAGCTCTTCAAAGAAATCTGGGAATTTACCCAATCAAACAAAAAAATAATGGAAGAGCAGTTGCGCAAGCTCGGCGCTTCATGCGACTGGTCGCGCGAAAAATTCACACTTGATTCCGACATCGTCAAAGTCGTTTACGAAACATTCGGGAAACTGCATAAAGACGGACTCCTCTACCGAGACCTGCGCGTAGTTAACTGGTGCCCTAAACACAAAACCGCGCTTTCCGACCTTGAAGTAAAACACGAGGAACGCATGGACCCGCTCTACTATATAAAGTACGGCCCGCTGACTCTGGCTACGGTCAGGCCGGAAACCAAATTCGGAGATACCGCGCTGGCCGTCAATCCCAAAGATAAACGCTATTTAAAATACATAGGAAAGGAAATTGAAGCCAAGGGAATTCTCGGGACCCTTAAATTCAAAGTGGTCGGCGATGAAGCTGTCGACCCTTCTTTCGGAACGGGCGTGGTCAAAGTAACTCCGGCGCACGACCAAATCGACTTTGAAATCTGGCAAAGGCACAAAAAAGAAATCCCCGGCCCGAAAATAATAATAGACGAAAACGGACGGCTGACCGCGGACACCGGACCGTTCACCGGATTGAAAGTCGCCGAAGCGAGAATTAAAGTTGCCGAAGCAATGCAAGAAATCGGCATATTGGAAAAGACGGAAGTTGATTACAAGCACCAGGTCAGCGTCTGCTACAAGTGCCGGCATATTCTGGAACCCATGCCGAAAATGCAATGGTTCGTGAAAACAAAACCGCTCGCCGAGAAAGCCGTAAAAGCCGCCGAGAAAAAAGAAATAATTTTCCGTCCCGAAAACAGCAAAAAGGTTTATCTCCACTGGCTGAAAAATATCCGCGACTGGAACATTTCCCGGCAAATCGTCTGGGGCATCCGAATCCCCGCTTGGTACTGCCTTTCCTGCTCCGAGCCAAAAATAAATCCGGAAGTAAAATCAAAATGGTTTTTGGTAAGGCATGGCGAATCGCTGTTCAACAAGGAAGGAATAACACAGGGGCAGGGATTAGACGAAAAAAATCCCCTGACCCAGGAAGGAATCGAACATGTAGGACGAACGGCTAATTTTCTCAAAAGCCAAAATGTCGGGCTTATTATCAGTTCCGATTTGAAACGCTGTAAAATGACGGCGGAAATAATAGCTAAATCAACCGGCGCCGAAATAATATTTGATTCCGGATTGCGCGAGCGCGACCTGGGAGAAGCACAGGGAATGCCTAGAGAAGAACGGAATGAAAAATATGGGAGAGAACTTATGTGGGGATACGAAACGGCTTCCCCGGGCGGAGAATCGTGGAAAGAAGTGGAGGAAAGAGTGTGGGGCGCCTTCCGGAAAATCAAAGATACTCATGGACGAAAAAACGTAGTTATAGTTAGCCACGGCGGCGCCACTATGGCTCTTATCAAAAAAATAAAAAATTGGAGTCATGAACAAATGGTTGAAAGCCGGACGTTGGACAACGCGGAAGCATTCTCACTGGATATTCTCGAAAAACCGTGTTTGAAATGCGGCAATGATTTTTACGAACAGGACCACGATGTTTTCGACACATGGTTTTCGTCCGGACAGTGGCCGTTCGCTACGCTGATGACCACGAAACCCGGACAGAAAGACTTCAAGACATTTTATCCAACCGACGTGATGGAAACTGGCTACGACATACTTTTCTTCTGGGTGGCGAGAATGGTCATGCTCGGACTTTATGTGACCGGAAAAATTCCTTTCAAGAATGTTTACCTTCACGGATTGGTTTTGGACCAAGACAAAAAGAAAATGTCCAAATCAAAGGGCAATGTTATTGACCCTCTCGGCGTCGCTGAAATTTACGGAAGCGACGCGCTACGCATGGCGCTGGTCGCCGGCAATACTGCCGGCAACGACATCGTTATTTCCGAGGATAAAATACGCGGTTACAGGAACTTCGTCACCAAGGTCTGGAACATAAGTCGGTTTATTCTTATGAATAAACCTAAGCGAAACGATGCGAAAAAAACGGGCGAAAGTATTGCGAAATTAACAGCGACCGACAAAAAGAATCTGGCCGAACTTAAAAAAATAAAAACGAAAGTCGGCAAACACATTGAGAATTACGAATTCCATCTTGCTGCCGAAACAATTTACCATTATGTCTGGCACAATTTCGCCGACAAAATAATAGAGAACTATAAACCTCGTCTGAACGGCGAAAATAAAGCAGACGTTTCTGCGGCTTATTCAACGCTTGAAATTATACTTATAGAGTGCCTGAAAATGCTCCATCCCTTCATGCCGTTCGTCACCGAAGCCATATTCCAAAAATTGGGCGCCGGCGAACTTCTAATGACGGCTGAATGGTAAAATTGAATCAATAACGCCGACATGATGATATTCATAATAATTTTTTTAGGGCTTCTCCCCGGCTTCGCCTGGCTTTTGTTCTATCTTGAAGAAGACACGCATCCCGAGCCGAAAAGAATAGTAGCTATGGTTTTCTTGGCTGGCGTTCTTTCCGCCGTTGCCGCCCTGGTCGCCGAATTTTTCGTCAGCTGCGCATTTGTCTACGGTTTCGGAAACTGCGCCAAAAAAGTCGGCGGCGGTGTAAATCTTACGCCTGTTTTAATACTGGTTTTCGCCGTAATAGAAGAAGTAGTGAAATTTGGCGCTGTTTACCTGACAGTCGCTAAAACCAAATATTTTAAGGAGCCGATTGACGCCATGGTTTACATGGCCGTGGCAGCTCTCGGATTCGCGACTGTTGAAAACCTTGGCGCTCTTTCCGACCCTGGAACGCCGGTACTGCTCAACAGTATTTTCGAAATAGCCACTTTCCGGTTTGTCGGCACGACCCTGCTTCACACCCTGACAGCTTCAATAACCGGTTATTTTTGGGCTCTCGGTATAAGAAATTTCAAAAATAAATCATTCCTGATTTACGGGCTCATTCTGGCCTCCGCCTTGCACGCGGCTTTCAATTATCTTATACTGACATCCGGTAATCTGTTCTATCCGATAGTTTTCGTCGCAGTCGTTGGATTTTTCACTCTGGGCGATTTTGACCGGCTCAAGGATAAAAAACTCTGATTCACAATGGCAAATATGGAAGAAAAATTTTTTGAAAATCTGGCTAAAGGCGCCGGTATGCCGGACCGTTCCGCAGGCGGGCCGGATGGGCATGAAAATTCCAACCACCATTATAAAGTGGATGTTGAAGAAGAAAATTCAGCCAAAAAAGTCATGACAAAAAAAGACAACGATTCTTTTATGGAGGTTGAAGGCAAGTTGACAATTGACGTTTATCAGACGCCTGCCGAAATAGTCGTCGAATCCGCAATTGCCGGAGTCAAACCGGAAGACATGGATATAAGTGTCTCCAGCGATTCGATAACCATCAAAGGAGAGCGGAAACACGAGGAAAAAATAGACGAGGAAAATTATTTTTATCAGGAATGCTATTGGGGACGTTTCTCGAGGTCGGTCATACTGCCCGAAGAAGTAGACCCGGACAGCGCCACGGTCAATTTCAAGAATGGAGTGCTTACTGTCAAACTTCCGAAAATGAGTAAGAAAAAAACAAAAAAACTGAAACTTAAAGTCGAATAAAAAATAGTAATCAGACATTAGTAATCAGACATTAAAATTTAATAATTGATGTCTGTTGGCTGATGTCTAAACCTCTTAACAAAAATGAGACAGTGCGCAAATTGCGGCAAGGGTTCGGTAATGGGAGGAACAAGAAGATTGCTCCGCGGACATTACAACCCGACAACAAAATCAAGAAAATATCCGAATCTCCAACTGGCCCGCCTGCCATCGCTTACGGCTCAGGCTGTTAGCGGGCAGGCGAAAGTCGGCGGAGTCCGGAAACTTATCTGCGTTCAGTGCATTAAAACGCTGAACCGCAAACCCAGGACAAAAAAGGCGGCTAAGTAAGATCGGGGTGTAGTATAGTGGTAGTACGAGGGCATGGGGTGCCTTTAGCGGGAGTTCAATTCTCCCCACCCCGACGAGCGAAGGCGAGGAGGTACTGAGCACACCAGTGCGAAGTGCCGACAAAAAACATTTAAAACAAAAACTGCCGGAATTAACCGCCAGTTTTTGCTGTCCCGCTTAGATTTTGCCCGGTGTTTATTAACCAAGTGGGTGGGCTCAACTTCAGTCCAAGGACTGAAGGAATATCGCCCTCCCTGACAAAATTATTTGATCGGAACTCTAAGCAGGACTAATTGCATTATAACATAGGAGATTGGCTCACAAAACATAGAAATGTGCATAATATAGTAAAAATCAATGAATATAAGGACTAGAAATAACATATTTTACGCCCTTTGCGCTGTATTTGTGACGGCAGGCGCGTTCGTGGTCTTTTATGCACAGGGCTGGCGGTTTGACCTTGAACCATTCGGTTTCAACAAAGTCGGCGGGATTTATCTGAGAAGTTTTCCTGACGATGCCGCAATATTCATAAACGGCAAATACGTTGACAAAAAACCGGGACTCCTCAATCGCGGCAGGTTCATAAACAATCTTTTTCCGAAAAACTACAAGCTAACGCTCAAAAGCGGCGGCTATTACGACTGGACGGAAAACATCCAGGTTAGCCCATCTCTGGTTTCCGAACTTAAGTATGTCGTTCTGATTCCCAAAAATTACGAAACCGCATATGAAGGACTTGTTAAAAATTTCTATGCGGCGAACGGACAATTGATAATAAACACCGGCAATTCTCTTGTTTACGGCGGCAAAAAAATAAAAGGCGGTAAATTAATATGGCAGGATTCCGCTTCAAAAATCGTTCTGACTGAAAACATTTCTTCCAAGACCTATTTTATAAATTATCTTTCGGAAAACACCGCGACTTCGACGAACCTTAACGAAAAGATTGCCCTCTACGGCATCAATCCGGCCAACATCAGGGAAATAATTAAAGACCACGGAACATCAGGTGGGTCAATTATAAGAACCGCCGCTTCCATTTTCTCACTGAATATATCCACCGGAGAAATTTCAAAACTTACCTCTTCAAGTTCCACTATTTCAAAAATAGCGGTTTCGCCTTCGTGGATTGCCTGGACAAATTACGATTATAAAAACGGAAGAACTCTACTGGCTTTTTACAACCGCGCTTCGGGAGACACGGGAACTAAAATCGCGATTCCCGGACAAACGGGAAAAATAGATTTCAGAAACGACACCGAACTCGGAGTACTTCAGGACGACGGCAATTTTTACATCGCTTCCTCGGAAAATAATCAGCCCGGGAAAACAGCAGAAGGCGTCCGCGATTTTGAATTTTCGCCGAAGGGCAATCTTGTTTCGCTTCTTGAAAACGAAACTTTGGAAATCTTTGCCTTCAATGGCGATAAGGACTATTGGCGTTTCCGCCTGCCTGAAGCCCAAAAAATAGAACGCGTCGAATGGCACGCTGACGAAAATCATCTTTTCGTAATTTATCCCGAAGAAACAAAATTTTTGGGGCTGGAAGACAAAAGCATAGAGAACTTTGCGGTCGTTGCTGACGGCAAGCAGGCGCATTACGACGCCGATTCAAATACGTTCTATTTCATAAAAGACGGCGAATTAAGAAAATTGCAATTCGCTAAATAACAAATCCCGCCAGTCCATGGACTGGCGGGATTTTTGATTCCGAATTTTTTATCTCTTTTTCCATCCATTCGAAAAACTCAGGATGGAAAAAATCATAAGTAGAATTAACGTTTTTTCCACTGCGGAGAACGCCTCGCTTTCTTGTGCCCGTATTTCTTGCGTTCAACCATGCGCGGGTCGCGCGTCAAAAATCCGAATGCGCGTAGCTTGTCTCTCAACGGGGCTTCAAAAATAACCAATGCGCGGGAAAGGCCTAATCTTACGGCTTCCGCCTGGGCGCTTACTCCTCCGCCGACTACTTTGGCGCTTACATTGAATTTTCCTACAAGTGCAAGTTTTTCAAGCGGAGAAGAGGCCAGCTTGTCGGAAAGCAACGTGTTGAAATATTCATCCGATTTCTTGCCGTTGACGGCAAAAGCTCCTGTGCCTTTGGTTATGCGAACGCGGGCCACGGCGGTCTTTCTCCTGCCTACTCCTTCAAAATATCTCTCCCCTTTTTTAGTTGTCTGCAATGTTTCTTTTTTTACCATATTATTCTTCAACGAAAACGAGGTTTTTAAGGCGACGGCTGTTTAAAAAGTTTTTCGGCAGCATCCGGCGAACGGCTTCCCGTATTACACGCTTTGGGTCTTTATTGAAAGCTTCCTCGAAAGTTCTTTCTTTGAGGTGTCCGATGTATCCTGTGTGGCGGTAATATTTCTTTTCCTTGAATTTTTTTCCGCTGACTGTCACCGCTTTGTAGTTTTTAAGCATGACTTTATCTGAACCGACAAGGCGTGGCTCGTAGTCGGCCGATTTCTTGCCCTGAATTATCGTCGCTATTTCGGAAGCAAGCCGTCCCAACCTTTTATTTTTTGCGTCAATTACGTATTCCATAAGAGTATTCGCGAATAATGCTAATTTTAATTAATAATGCGAATGTAAATTATTTTTTGATTTTTTGCAAACATTTGCATTATTTTGCCTATATTCGCATTATTTGTGATTACTACACGAATTCAATCAAGGCCGTGCGTCCGCTGTCGCGCTTCCTTGTCTTTCCCGACTTCGTTATCCGTAAATATCCTCCTTTCCTTTCTTTGTAACGGGGCCCTATCTCTTCAATAAGCTTCACGACTATTTTTTTGTCGTGCAAGCGGCTCAAAAGCAAACGGCGCGCCGCGAGGTCGCCCTTCTTGGCTATGGAAACCATTCTTTCGGCCTGCGGCCTTATTGCTTTTGCCCTGACTTCGGTCGTTTCGATTTTCTCGTCGCGTATAAGATTGCTGACAAGGTTCCGCAAAAAAGACCTTCTCTGGCCGGTCAACCTGTTAAATTTTTTTCCTTCTTTGCGGTGGCGCATGTTTTTGTTTTAGGCCTTTTTGGCGCGAGGTTTTTTCTTGGGCGCTTCATCCACTTCCTCTTTTTCTTTTTTTGCCTTGGACGGCTTGCTTCCGGCCAATTCAAATTCCTGCACGGAAACTGCGGAAACTTTCTGGAAGTGGTCGTTAAGAATGTTCGCTGTCTTGTGGAGAGCCGAAGAAGGGCTGACTGTGCCGTCGGTTTCTATCTCGAGGCGGATACGGTTGTAATCCGTGTGTTCGCCTACGCGCATGTTGTCGACAAGGTAATTGACTCTCCTGACCGGCGAGAAAAAGGCATCAATGCCTATCAGGCCGACTGTGAGTTTCTTTTCTTTTCTGGATTCAACTGAAGAATATCCGAGTCCTTTTTCAACCGTTATTTCCACATCAAGTTCCGCGTCTTTCGATGTCAGCGAAGCGATGTGCTCTTCCGGATTGATAACGTCTACGGACGAGTTGGCTTTCATGTCTCCTGCAGTAACTTCTTTCTGGCCTTTGACTTTAAGCGTCAGGACTTGGGTCTCGTCTGTGTGCATTTTGAAGCGGAGCCTTTTGAAATTGAGCGTTAAATCAACCAGGTCTTCCTTGATTCCCGGCAATGTTGAAAATTCATGCTGAGCGTTTTTGATTTTTATGTATGTGATGGCTGCGCCCGGCAATGACGAAAGAAGGGCGCGCCTTAACGCGTTGCCGACTGTGAGTCCGTAACCCGAGTACAAACCTTCTATTTCGAATATTCCTTTTTTGGAGTCCTCCGAAATCGTTTTTATTCCTACTGTTTCACTAAGATAAGTGTAATTCATGATTTTTTTTAATCAGCGAATAACGAATTTGTTTCGAATTTACGAATTTAGGATTTTTTATTCGTAGATTCGTATTTTATTCGTTATTCGTTGATTTCTATTTGTTGAATGATTCGACCAATAAGTTTATTTCTACTGGCAGTTCCGCTTCATGAGGCAATTCGAGAATCCTGCCTTCCAATCTTTCTTTATCGAGCGACAACCAGGCCGGCAGTTGGTAATTTTTGAGGGTTTCCTTCAGGTCATTGAAACTCGACATTCCTTTGGATTCCTCTCTGACCTGGATGGCGTCGTTGACCTTTATTGAATATCCCGGCGAGCGGACGCGCTTTTTATTCACGAAAATATGTCCATGTATTATGAGCTGTCTGGCGTGCGAACGCGAGGAAGCCAGGCCGAGCCGGAAAACAACGTTGTCTAAACGGCGTTCCACGAGCTCGATAAGTTTCTCTACCGTTGATTTCTGGCTTCTCTCGGCTTCTTGAAGAAGTTTCCTGAGATTGCTTTCGTCGATTCCGTAGCTCAATTTGAATTTCTGCTTCTCTTTTATCTGCTTTCCGAAATCTGAAAGTGCTTTCCTCTTGCGCTTCTGCCCGTGCTGGCCTGGCCCGAAAGGACGCCTGACGAGCGCGCACTTGGGCGTCTGGCAACGGTAACCCTTCAGGTGAAGGTGCTCGCCGAGCGAACGTTCTTTTTTTTCTTTTGCTCCTCTTATCATGAAATTATATTCTTCTTACTTTCGGCGGACGAGGGCCGTTGTGCGGTATCGGTGTCCTGTCTTTTATAAGAACCACATTGAGTCCCCTGTTTATGAACGAACGCAGAGCCGAATCACGTCCGCTGCCTACTCCTTTGACGAAAACTTCGGCTTCGGTCATTCCGTAAGGAGCTATTTTTTCGGCAATTACGGAAACTATTTTGGTAGCGGCGAAAGGAGTGGCTTTCTTGGGGCCAACGAAACCGAGCGAGCCGGCAGAAGCCCAGGCCAGCACGTTTCCAGTCATGTCGGTTATCGTAATCATTGTGTTGTTGTAAGTCGCGTTGATGTAAATCTTGCCCCTCTGAACCGCTTTTGATTTTTTGACGGCTTTCGGAGCGACTTCGGCGGCCTTGTCTTTGGACACTGCTTCCGGTTTTTCGGCTACTTTTTTCTTTCCCATGGTTTTATAAGCGATTAGTTATCAGTTAACAGGCACTGGTTACTAAATTCTGATTTCTGATTACTATTTACTAGTTTCTACTTCAGGTCCAGTTTTCTTTTTCCGCTGCCGACCGTTTTTCTGACATTGCCCCTGACCGTCCTTGAATTGGTCTTGGTCCTCTGTCCGCGAACCGGCAAACGCCTGGCGTGCCTGGTGCCGCGGTAGGTCTGGAGCTCCTTCATGCTCTGGATATTCTTTTTAATTACCTGCCTCAACTCGCCTTCTATCTGATAATTTTTTTCTATGTAATTTTTGATGCGGTTGACTTCGTCCGGAGTAAGGTCCTTGGTGCGCTTGTCCGGGCTTATTTTTGAAGATTGGAGTATGACCTTAACCCTCGTCGGGCCGATGCCGTAGACGTAGGTCAAAGACGCTTCTATTCTTTTGTTGTCCGGAATGTTTATTCCAAGTAAACGCATTTTTTTTAATATATTATCCCTGGCGCTGTTTGTGTTTCGGGTTTTTGCAGATGACATAAAGACGACCCCGGCGTTTCGTCACCGTACAGTCCTTGCACATCTTTTTTATTGAACTTCTTACTTTCATAGTTTTACGAAATTACGAATAATTACGAATGTACGAATTCGTATATCCGTACAAATTCGTAAATTAGTAACCTATAATCGGCGGATTATCCTTCCGCGCCTGCCGTCCGGACCCATCTCTACGATGACCCTGTTGCCCGGCATTATGCGGATATGGTTTATCCTCATTTTGCCGCTCAAGTGAGCGAGCACAGTTTCGGTGGCCCCGTCCAAACGGACGCGGAATGTCGTTCCAGGAAGCGCTTCTTCAACCAAACCTTCGCGGCGCGAATCAAGGTCGTTACTCATCGTGAATATTGATTTTTCATTTATGGTGAGCTTGGTCGAACCATTCGGACCATTCAAACCGATAGGGCAAATTATAAGCTTTGGGACTGTATTTTGTCAACTTTTGCGGCCAGAATGAAGTCGTTCTCGGACAGGCCTCCTATGGCGTGCGTCCAAAGCTCTATTTTGACTAGAGGAGGCACTCCTCTTTCGCAGGCCTGCCTGCCGGCAGGCAGGCAACGGCATTTTTTGTCGGATAGATGAATCATAGGTTTATATTTTAACATACCGGGCACGCCTTTGCTTTTTCGCCCAACAATCATTAAAATGAAGGCGTAAATAATGGTTCGACGAAGCTCACCATAAATGGTGCCTATAGCTTAGTGGTAAAGCTCCGCTCTGTGGCAGCGGCTACACGGGTTCGATCCCCGTTAGGCACCCCAACATGAAAAAAGAAGAGTTGAAAGAGTATTTGAAATACTACTTTTTGGAGAAATATTTGTTTGGAGAAGTAAGTAAAAATTTTAGGGATAAAGGTTCTTTAACTCCTGAAGAATTTTTTGCAATTGTTATTTGGAAAAGAAACGCATCGAAAACAAGAATCAAAGAAGGTATTGGAAAATATAGGGAACAATACGGCAAAACCATTAAAAACATAACTGAGGACATCTATAGTGCGGAATCACTGAAACAAAAACTAAACATTCTTGCTCCAAGAAAAATTTATGGAATTGGCATCTCCTTCGCTTCAGCGATTTTGACGGTTTGCTATCCAAATGATTTCACAATTGCAGATTATCGAGCATTTAACTCGTTGATAAAACTCCTTGATAAGAAAGAATTTTCAGATATAAAAGAAAAATTTAAAGGGCTTAAAAAATACATAGATAAATATTTAAAACGCCGGGATAAGATCAATGCTTACAATGCGACGCATACTGCGACGCATACTAAGAAAAAAAGCAACGACATAAACGATATAACTGATGACATTTATCTTGAATATTTAGAGGCTTGCAAGGAATTAGCAGGGAAACTAAATTTTCCACTTAGGGATTTTGATAGGATACTTTGGGGAATGGATTCTTATGAAGGCAAGGACGGTTTGCGAGATTTAGTAAAAAACTTGAAATGATTAGAAGTGGCATTTGTTTCTTCTCTCTAAATCTGCTATAATAAGAATGTAATTGACAATATAAGTGTTCGTTCGTGCACGCAATTACGAACCGTTTCTTTCTCCCTTCGGGGTAGGCAATCTGGGAAATCTGCAGAGAACCATATGAAATAAACGACTAACCATTAAAGGCGGTTGGGAGATTTCAATCTAAGGGATAGCAATATCTTTTGGTGAAATCTCTTAGCCGCTTTTTTCGTTTTCGGAAAGGTCGAATGGGAACAGAAAGGAAAGCTAATAGTCGAAAAAATTAATCAAAATAAATAAAAATATGATATACACAAAAAAAATAAAAAATGCGATTAGATTTGCAGTAAAAACCCACGAGGTCTATCAGAAACAGAAAAGGAAGGGAAAGAACATTCCCTATATCACGCATCCATTCACAGTCGGGCTTATCTTGGCTTGTGCCGGAGCCAGTGAAGATGTTGTCGTTGCAGGAATACTTCACGATACAATTGAGGATAGTATTCCAGAAAAGAAGGTCACAAAAGAAATGATTGAAGAAAGGTTCGGTGAGAATGTCGCAGAAATTGTCTTGAGCGTCACTGAACAAGATAAGAAACTATCTTGGGAAGAGAGAAAGAAAGAGGCATTGGAGCGCATTAAGACATTCTCTCACGATTCCGTACTCGTAAAGTCTGCGGATGTGATAAGTAACTGGTCGGAAATCCTAGATGATTATGACGATGTGGGCGAAGATGTTTGGAAACGTTTCAAACGTCCGAAAGAGATAATGCTTGAAAACGCGTACGGTGTTATTTCGGCATTACAGCGTTGTTGGCCCGAGAGTCCGTTCGCAGACGACTTACAGAATATAGTCCGAGAACTTCAATCCATCGGTACTGGGAAGTTTATGACCAAGAATTACGAGATATTTTGCGATAACTGCGGAAAGATTATTACAGAAGTTGCAATTTATCCCAATGGAGAGAATAAAGAAGACCTTCGCCCCACATTAGAACTGTCTGGCGTGGGCTGGATTTGTAGCTCCACAGTGCATAGCTTCACTAAAGAAACCTTATTTCGCATTGCCAAGCTTATTGAAGAAAAAAGGTTTAGGGAACTCGCACAGATAGATAATGGCCACATCCCTTTTGGATTTTTCTGTTGGAATTGTAAACGAAATTATTGCGCGGGGTGTTGGACAAACATTACGCCAGTATTTGATGAAAATTTTGAGGGTTTTTATGATTATGCGGAGGCGAATTGCCCCGTCGGTCATAAGCAAATAATCAACGACTAAAACATAATCAACATAATTCTTGCTTGAAAAAAGAAGTAGTATAGTAATTTCTGAAAGAAAGGGTGTTAAAATCTATAATCTATACAGTTACTAAATTCTCCGCTGTCTTTATCATTTGCAGTTTAGAATATAACGTTTCCATATACTCTTTATTCTGAAAAATAGTTATAATACGGTCATATCCAAGACCCCAACATGAACTCAGCAGAAGAAATAGTTAAATACTGGCTACAATCAAAAGGATATTTTTTGCAATCATCAATCAATCTCCCTGGAAGAAAGGAAATTGATATTTTAGCGATTAATAAAAAGGGCAAAAAATTACATGTGGAAGTTTCTGTATCTATAAATTCTAGAAATTCATTAATTCCAAGAAAGTTAGCGATTCAAGAATGTAACAATAAATTCAAATCTATATCTAAGTATGTAGAAAAAATATTGGGTAAAAAATTTAAAAGAATATATGTTAGAGGTAAAATAGCCCAGGGACACCGAGATATAAGAAATGAATATATAAAAGAATGTAAAAAAATAGGAGTTGAGGTATTAAAATTTGAGGATATTATAAACGAGATATCAGCCACTCCTAGATCGCTTAACTCGATTATTGATACAGTTCAACTATCAAAAACATTTATAGCGAAAAAACCAAAAAACATAAATGAAAGACAAAATTCTTGAAAAATTAATCAAAGCCGAAATAAAAGGATAAAAAAACAGCGATGGGATTGGACAGTTTGAAACAGGAAAAAAAGTAATATTTGCCATTTCTTTTTTAATTTGTAAAATGAATTTATGACAAATGAAATAATACCATCAGCTCCCCATAAGGATTTTGAAAGCATTAAGAAAGTTGATGAAAATGGGGTTGAGTATTGGGAAGCTCGTGAATTGATGCCCATTTTGGGTTATGAGAATTGGCAGAAAGCAGAAGAGGTTATTGCCAGAGCGGCTCGTGCTTGTATAAATAGCGGTCAGGAGGTGGATAACCATTTTAACCGCTCGGTTAAAATGGTGGAAATCGGCTCAAATACAGTAAGAGAAGTAAGGAATTATAAGCTTGATAGATATGCCTGCTATTTAATAGCTCAAAATGGAGACCCGAAGAAACCCGAAATAGCTTTGGCTCAAACTTATTTTGCCATACAAACAAGAAAGCAGGAGGTTTTTGAACAACTGTCGGATGCCGAAAAAAGAATTTTTATTCGTGGGGAAGTTTCTGATTCAAACAAAAAACTTTTCAAAACGGCGAGACGTGCCGGTGTAACGAAATTTGGGCTATTTAATGATGCTGGTTACAAAGGACTTTATGGTATGCCATTATCTGATATTGAGTATAAGAAAGAAATTAAAAAGGGAGAGTTATTGGATAAAGCTGGCTCTACAGAATTAGCTGCTAACCTTTTTCGTATTACTCAAACAGATGAAAAGATAAAAAAGGACGCTATATTTGGAGGAGAAGCGGCTTCTCAGACACATTTTATGGTTGGCGGCAAGGTGAGACAAACAATTAAAGACATTGGAGGCGTTCTGCCAGAACAATTACTGCCAGAAAAACATATCAAGGAAGTTAAGAAGGAAGTTAAGAAAATAAAAAACGAGGAAAAGAAAAAACTTAAGGTTTCAAAAAATTCATGAATCCCGTTAGAGACAAAATTTCATGATTTTCACAAATATGTTTACCATTTTATATCAAAAGCTGTTATCTGCTAAAAGCGCAGTTGATTTACGGTCGTCTAAAGACGACCTGTCTCTAACGGGATGAAAGACAAAATTCTTGAAAAATTAATAAAAACCGAAATAAAGCGCCAGGAAGAAACGCTTGATTTGATTCCGTCTGAAAATGTTGTTTCAAAAAATGTATTGAGGGCGCTCGGCTCCGAACTGACAAACAAATACTCCGAAGGTTATCCGGGAAAGCGATATTACGCCGGAAATTCCATAATTGATGAAATTGAATTATTGGCGCAGGAACGGGCCAGAAAAGTTTTCCGGCTCGGCAAAAACTGGCACGTGAACGTTCAGCCATATTCCGGCTCCCCCGCCAACCAGGCCGTTTATTACGCGCTTCTCAAGCCCGGAGACAAAATAATGGGGATGAGTTTGCCTTTCGGCGGACATCTTACGCACGGCTGGAAAGTTAATTTCTCCGCCAAATTTTATAAAACCGCCCAATACGAACTCGGACGCAACGGATTGATTGATTACAACGCCGTAAGAAAACTCGCCAAAAAAGAACGCCCGCAGATAATCGTTGCCGGAGCCACCGCTTACCCCCGCACTTTTGATTTTGAAAAATTCGGCAAAATCGCCCGCGAAGTCGGCGCCTACTTCCTGGCCGATATCTCGCACATCGCCGGACTGATAGCCGCCGGTGCCCATCCGTCGCCTTTTTCCGCCCGAGGCGGACAAACCCCAGCCGATGTCGTAATGACGACCACGCACAAGACCCTTCGCGGGCCGCGCGGAGCAATGCTTTTCGTCAACAAGGATTCCAGAATCGCCAAACTTAAAAAAGTAGATATCGCCTCGGCAATAGACAAAGCCGTTTTCCCCGGACTTCAGGGCGGACCGCACAATCATCAGACGGCAGGAATTGCCACAGCCCTTTTTGAAGCATCCAAACCGGCATTCAAAAAATACGGCCGTCAAATAGTCCGCAACGCCAAAACTCTCGCCCGCGAACTGACCAAGCGCGGTTTTGACCTCGTCAGCGGCGGCACTGACAATCATTTGCTCCTCATAGATCTTACAAATCTCGGAATTTCCGGGCGCGAAGCGCAGGACCGGCTGGAAGAATCCGGAATCATCGTAAACCGGAACGCTGTTCCTTTTGACACGCGTTCCCCGTTTGACCCTTCGGGAATCCGCATCGGAACGCCGACGCTCACGAGCCGCGGGATGAAAGAAAAAGAAATGACTGAAGTCGCAGAAATAATGAAAGAAGTTTTGGTTGACGGCAAAAATATGAAAGCGCGCGTCAAAAAACTTTGCCACAAATTCCCGGTACCTTCAAGTTTTTAATCCCAAGCCCTCAATCCTGCCCCGTCCCAACTATAATTTCCAATTATTATGTTTTGTTTTGACATTGTAGCTTATTAAGCTACAATCGTTAGCGAGGCAAGTGTAAAAGCAAGAATTGTTTTTATTTTTGCCGAGTGAACCGATTGATAAAACGAAGTTTTATACAATAGTTGTAATATGGTCATTTATGATATGATAATTTAACATTTATGATATGATAATTTAAACTGTAGCTTTTTAAGCTACAATCACTAAAGAGAAATATAGATAAAATAAATCAATGCCTATAAATTTCCGTTCAAAACTGCATCAGAAACTTCTTAGATATTACTTCTCCAATCCAAGCACGGAACATTATGTGCGGGAACTCGCAAGAATTCTTTCTTTTAACGGGACTTATATTTCCCGCGAACTCAGGATTTTCACACGTCATGGCATTTTTATTTCATCTGAGCGCAACCGTGAAAAATATTACCGACTTAATCAAAAATATCCACTATATAATGAAATTAGGGCTATAATTAAATCAATTAAACCATGAGCACGCCAAATATATAAATACATTTTGTCTGTAGCTTAAAAAGCTACAGACAGAGAATATAATAAAAAATTAATTCTATAGAATTTGGATTTATGGGCAAAAACCCGACGAAGAGATAATATTAATAAAAACAATGATAATTATAAACGGAAAACAAATTTCTTCGGAAATAATCGCCGAATTAAAATCAAGGCCTAAGCAGGAAAAATTTATTGCCGCCGTTCTTGTCGGCACTGACGAAGTTTCGGCGAATTTCATAAAACAAAAACAAAAAACGGCCGAAGAACTTGGCGTTGATTTCCGTCTTTATAATTTCACAGAGGGATTGCTCAACGACGAACTCCGTGAAGAAGTAAGAAAGATTGCCGAACACGCAACCTGCGGCGGAGTTATTGTCCAGCTTCCCCTTCCGGAGCAGATAAACAAGCACTATATTTTAAACGTCATTCCGCGCGAAAAAGACGTTGATGTTCTCGGTGAACGCGCGCTTGGCGCTTTTTACGCCGGACGCAATCCGGTTTTGCCTCCGGCTGTCGGAACTGTTGAAAAAATTCTTGAAAATTGCGAACTTAAAATTGAAAATTGCAGCGTGGCGGTGGTTGGCTTGGGTTTCTTGATTGGAAAACCAGTCGGTGTTTGGTTGATGGACAAAGCAAAAGAAATAATACTTCTAGATAAATTCAGCGACCTGTCAGTAATTAAAAATGCCGATATCGTCATTTCAGGCACCGGCAAAGCAGGACTCATCAAACCCGATATGCTTAAAACCGGAGCCGGCGTAATTGATTTCGGATATTCAATACAAAACGGAAAAATCTCCGGCGATTTGGATTCTTCTGGCGACTTATCAAAATTGTCTTTTTACACGCCTACGCCCGGCGGAACCGGCCCGATATTGGTGGCGAAACTGTTTGAGAATTTTTACGGGCTGAATGGGGGAAAATAGAAGTTTTTCTTCGGCGACGATTATCGCAATCTATCAATGTTCGCTTTCAGTAAAACTTTAATAGCTTCCAAATCTTCTTGTTGATTAATCCTAAAGCCTGTCCATTTTTCATTATCAAATGTATAAACCCAAAAGAATTGTCTGCGAGGACAGATATAGGCAAATACTCTGCCGGAAACTTTAGCTGACATATCATATTTCGTTGGTTCAATAAGAATGTTCGTAGTATCCCAACTTTTGATTTCTTCAATTAAATCATTAGCAATTTTTCTCATATCCAAGCTCGTGATATATTCAAGTCTGTCTTTGAGATTATAAGTTTCTACTGTTTCAGGAATCGACGGGATGGTCATTTCGTTGAAAACAACTGTTATTTCATTTGAATCTTCGAATGAAATACATTTGTAGGTAAATAGAGAGACAGGAATATCTATCCACTTACACCGATTAAGGAGAGAAATAGAAAAGCTCGGTGCAATAAGAAAAAGTCGAGCAGTCTGGCTAGGGTCAATACGAAAATCTTTATATACCCTCGATATACCTTCAACATTTTTAAAAATAGAATCGTAGTAATCAATGCCCTGAACTAACATCGTATCGTCTTCAATGATTTTTAATTCAGCGACGATTAATGCATTTCCACTATCCACCATTAGAACATCAAGGGGTCCCCTTTCGGTGTTTCTTTGATGGTCAATATACCGAACTCCTTCCTCTATTAAATTTGCTCCTTGTCGTATCAAGTCCTCAAGTTGTCTTTCTGATACTTCAATAGATTTATAATTTTTCATAAACCAATGGCTAAAAATTTCTTCCCCCAAATCATACCATATCGGTCGCGCTGTTGTCCGTAGCTTTTTAAGCTACAGACAGAAAATCAAGGCGTGGTGTAAGATTTAATAACATGCTTCGCGCTAGCAAAATATAACCTGCTCCGATGCTCCGCCATTCGGCGGAGATACGGAACACTCATTTTTCTAACCTCTCCGCCGATTTGCGGATTCGCTAAGAAAAATTGAGTGTGTCCTCGCGAGGAATCGAACCTCGATCCACTCCTTAGAAGGGAGTTGTTCTATCCGTTGAACTACGAGGACATACTTTGGATACCGCCCCGCCGATGGCGGGACATAGAATCGCTAAGCTCATAAACTCGCTAAGCGAATTCTAATGTCGGGCTGCTGGGAATTGAACCCAGTCTACCTACTCCCAAAGCAGGCGTACTACCGGTATACGACAGCCCGATTAATTCATCTTTAAATTATCGCAAAAATAGATTAAAATCAACCTTGTTTTCATCATGAAACTGATTTGCCTTAACATCTGGGGCGGTAAGATATACGAACCGCTTATGAAATTTGTCCGCGAACAAGCCGAATCCACGGACATTTTTTGTTTTCAGGAAGTTTTTCGCTCTCCGAGGAAAGACGTGGAAACGAGCAACGGCACCAGAATTCATATGCTTGATGAGTTTGCCACCGCGCTGCCTGATTTCAATTATGTTTTTCATCCGGTTATCAGCGGCGTGGATAATTCCGGTCCAGTCGATTTTGAGATTGAAATGGGACAGGCGGAATTCGTCAAAAAATCTATTCCAATTGTTTCTTCCGGAGAAGCTCCGATTTATTCTCCCGAAGATGATGGTTCGTTTGATACATATGAATTCATGCCGCGCAATTTAGGTTATTTTAGAATAACCCGCGCCAATAAGCAGCTTACGTTGATAAACATACACGGCCTTACTCATAAATCGGATAACAAGCTTGATAATCCGGAACGACTTGAACAATCGCGCGCGATAAAAGAATTCGCCGTCCAGGCCTGCCTGCCGGCAGGCAGGGAAAAAGGCGATGTTATCATCTGTGGCGATTTCAATATTTTGCCGGAAGCAGAAAGTATAATTACTTTCAGCGATTTATTCACGGACCTCATAAAAAAGTATGGTATCCAGACGACGCGCAGCAGAATTTCGCCGTGGTACGGAACGCCAAACGAAATGAAATTTTCCGATTACGCTTTTGCTTCGCCAGGCATAGAAATTACCGATTTTAAAGTTCCCGATGTAGAAATTTCCGACCACTTGCCGCTTATAATAGAATTTCGTTAATATAACGGAAGGCGCGCTTAGCTTCCGCCAGAGGCCTGCCTGCCGGCAGGCAGGCGGACAGGCAGTGGTCCGACCAAAGTCGGACTCCGACTGCGGTCGGAGTAGAACGACGAGTTTATTAGTTATTAGGGACGGTTAGCTCAGCTGGCAGAGCACTTCGTTTACACCGAAGGGGTCGCAGGTTCAAATCCTGCACCGTC
>CAYHXB010000007.1:0-4874 GCA_964360535.1 uncultured Candidatus Saccharibacteria bacterium | reverse complement strand
TAGAGCGCGAGTTTATTCCCGATTTGTCTAAAAATTCAATCGAGCGTAGAATTTTTATGTACAAATCGTCATACCTGCGGTAGATCTCCCGTAGGGATGACAATCCCGCACAAAGTGGGCGGCTAGCTCAGCTGGTTAGAGCGCTTCGTTTACACCGAAGAGGTCATAGGTTCGAATCCTATGCCGCCCACTTTGTGCGGGGCACCGAGTTTTCATTTTTTTGACAAATTGCTATTTTTGTGCTTAACTCTGCGACAGCATCCGCAGGCCTCCAAAACCAGCGGATTGAAAATACAGATATACCGATAAACTGCTGTTTTCACTACACGAAAGGAATGAAAGATGAATACCTCGACTTTGGTGCTCGTTTTCTCGATAGGCCTGATTTTTTGGGGTGGTTGGCCACTCATCGCTCAAGGCAGCAAACTCGAGGACCCGTTTGTAAGAGGGTTCTTAGTGAACGCAGTCGTAGCGATCGGCTTCATCCCATTTCTTCCTGGAAGGATTTCGATTGGAACCATTACGTCCACAGGATTCTGGCTATTGCTCTTGGCTGGAGCGTTTAATTTCGCTGGGCACGCACTTTTCCCGCAATTACAAACTATGGCTGGAAGCCAACTATCCAAGTATATGGTGGTCATTTCGGGGCTGTGCGTCATCGCAAGTGCCCTCGGCGGACCATTGTTTTACGGCGACGCGGTAACGCTTCCAAAAACTTTTTTCACGTTACTCATCTTGCTCGGCATCATCGGCCTGGCATTCACGTCATAAGGAGTATGAAATGAAAGCAAAGGGTTGGCTTTCCGAGGAAGTGTACCGGATACTCCTCAAGAATTCTCCAATTCCGACAGCAGATTTCATTTTGGTCCGCAAGGGCGAAAGTGAGATGAGAGAGTTTCTACTTACGAAACGGACCGAAAATCCATATAAAGGGAGATGGTTCGTTACGGGCGGGCGGATTTTCAAAGACGAAAGGATGCACGTCGCCGTCCGACGAATCATGTTTCGCGAACTCGGCGTAAGCGGTGGTGAAATCCAATTCATCGGATGCCAAGATGTCTTGAATCCGCCCAAGCTCGGCGTTTACTGGCACAGCATCTGGCACTTACACATCGTAATAGTGGATTACGATGTCATGTTTCGTCTCAACAGCGAGAACGCGGCGGTGAAATGGTTTACGTCCATCAATCCGCGATGGCCGACACCGGTAAAGAAAGCGTTGGCGATGGCTGGTTTCAAATAGCCGCGCCGCAACAAGTTAACAGCAGGACTTTCGGGTTCTGCTTTTTTTATTTAAAAAATCTGGGATTTGTCATAATTCAATTATAGATTACAATAAACAGATGGACATATTATCTCACGGGCTTTGGGCGGGAGCTGTCGCCAAAGGAATAAATATAAAAAAGGGGAAAAAACTTAATGTCTGGCTTACGGCTTTTTGGGGCGTATTTCCGGATTTATTCGCTTTTACAATTCCTTTCGTTTGGCTTTTCTTTAATTTAATTTCCGGAAGTATTCATTTTTCCGATATTCATCCGCCAACAGGTGCCGAGCCGGAAAACAAACTTCTTTTCGGCAATGGTAATAGCCAGCAAACGCAATCGTCTATTTCCTATCTCACGTCCGTTCTTTACAATATTTCGCACAGTTTGGTTATTTTTCTTTTAATTTTCGGCGTTGCAATACTTATAAGAAAACTCCTCAAGAGAGAAAACATTATCCAATGGGAAATGGGCGGCTGGCTACTCCACATTATTCTTGACATACCGACCCACTCCTACGCTTTTTATCCGACTCCGGTTTTCTGGCCGATTGGCGGATGGAAATTCAGCGGATATTCCTGGGCGCATCCTTTGTTTATCGCCGCAAACTATTCCGCCATTGCGATCGCTTACCTGGCAATACATTATTTAAAGAAGAAATCGCCGAAAACCTAGTTTTACTGCTGCGGCGCAACGGATTGCGGAATTACTGTTGGTGCCGTAATGTTCGGCGCGGTTATCGGCTTGGGAATCTGCTGCTGAGAAAATGGATTTTGTCCCGTTGGGAAAGAAACAGTAGGCGCTGAAGTTCCCTGAAATTGCCTCAAGCATTTGGCTAAATTTTCCCTGATATCAGAATCCGACAATTTTTCCGAATCACTTTCTCCTTCCGCTGATTTTTTAACGCAGTCGGCTACCTGCGGAGGAAGATTGTTTGTGTCCAATTTAGGTATTATTCCTCCACGGAATTGGTTTTCTGTTTCTTTGGGATTAGGAAATGCCTGGGGCATCATTTGCGTGCCGCTCGCAAACGGCATCATCGGCGGCCGCTGTTTCTGCATTTCATTGAAACATTCTTTTATTTTTTCCATATTGTCCGAAGACGGCTGCTGCTGGCCCGAAATTATTTTATCAGCCGAGTCGCCGAGTTTTTCTTTAACGCATTTCGCGACTGGCGGCGGGGCGTTTTTAAAATATTCCGCTATTCCAGCGGACGTTCCGGGAATGCTGTTTTTGATTTCACGTACTTGTTCGGAACATCCCCTGAAGGCCTCGGCGTCTGTCGGCGATGTCTGGGCCTGTCCTGAAACTATGCCTGAAAATTTGTCGCCGAGTTTCTGCTGAAGGCACGACCTTACGTTCTCCGGCATATTCTGAAAAGCTTTTTTTGAAGTATCCCTTTGGGCTTGTCCGAATTTTTCAAAACAATCTTTTATCTTCCCGCTGACTTCCTCTCCGGGAACTATTTGCGACGATTGGATATTTTCCGTGCTGGAAGCGCCGAGAATGGATTTTACGCAGGCGGCCACTTCGGGCGGCATTTGGGAAGTCCCCATCAGCATTTGCGTCAATCCGGTTTTCATCTGCTGGATTTGTTCCTTGGGAATAAAACCGTTATCTTCGGCGAATTTGAAGCATTCGTCGCGGTGCTGAGGGTCGTTGCAATAAGCGCCACATGATTCCTTGGAAGTGCATCCGCCGGGTCCTTTGCCTCCGAGTTTTTCAAGCTTATCGGCATGTTCTTGTGAAACGACTCCTATATCTTTGCCGAATTTCAGACATTCTGTCGCATGAGACGAATCACTGCAGTAGTTTTCACAAGCGTCTTTAGATTTGCAGCCACCTGGTGTTTGGTTGTTTTTGACAAATTCCAAAAATTTCTGGAATTGACCCGAGGGTATGCCGTTTTCCAAACCTTCGCCATTACCCCTGTTTTGTTCAATGCCGGCTTTCTGGGCGAAATCAAAACATTCTTGCGCGTGGCTGAAATCGCCGCAGTAAGCGGAACATGATTCTTTTGTCGTGCAGCCACCAGGGGTCTGTCCGCCGCCTTTTATGTACTCTGCGATTTTTTCCGCCTTGCTGAATTCTTCGTCGTTATCCGATTTAAGATTGTTTGATTTTGCGAAATTGACGCATGCGCTGATGTTGCTTATATTGCTGCAAAACGATTTGCATTCTTCCGGACCACTACAACCGCCGGGGGCTTTCCCGGCCTGCAAAATCTTCCTGAAATTGACTGCGCGGTCCGCTTCCTCTTTATTCATAAGGCCGTGGGCTTTGGCGAAAACAACGCAGGCATCTATATTGCCCGGTTGGTTGCAATAATTTCTGCAATTTTCTTTGTTTGAGCAATCGCCGAGTTCTGGAACGGGGAAAGTAATTCCCTGTGTCGCGGTTGAAACCACTGATGTAGTCGCTGTGGCTGTAAGTTGAACCTGGGTGGTATCCAAAGTCGTCGTTTGCGCATGAACGATAATTGCCGAACTGACAAATAGGGACGAGGCTAAAAGCGCCAAAGCGGCCGAAAATTCTTTTTTTGCAGTCATATGTTTAATTATTGGAAAGGATTTTTATATGTGTTTTCAATAGGATTAGACACCGGAGCGACTGTGTTCGGAAGCTTGTCCTGAATTGGATTATTCGCTTGTTCGTAAATCTGCCCGCCTAAAGTTGCGGCAGGAGCGATATTGTCGGCGGAAACCGGCTTTTCATAGTATTTCAAATACCATACGAGCCCGCCTGCGATTAACGCAATAACGATACCGACGAGAATGACCTTTTCCCTTGATAACTGGTCCTGGTTTGTTTGAATATTTTCCATTGGTTTATTATACCAAAACACGATAGACAAGTTGTCCACATGGGAAACTTCAACTGGAAAACCATATAAATTGAGCCACCTCCCGGAATCGAACCGGGGACCTTCACTTTACGAAAGTGCTGCTCTACCGGCTGAGCTAAGGTGGCACTGGGCTTTTGCGGGTATTATTATCCTTCTATTGCCGCCGGATTATTGTAAACTATTTCTGGTTTTTACGGCAAATCTTTGATTTGACTACCGAACGTCGTGCCTACGGCAGATCTCCCGTAGGAATGACAATCCCGCTGTGGCGGGAGAACCGCGCATTGGTGTTTTTCCCGCACAAAGCGGAAGGTGGAGGATTCGAACCTCCGAAGCCATTTCTGGCTTACCGCATTTCAAGTGCGGCGCATTAGACCACTCTGCCAACCTTCCGCTTTGTGCGGGATTGCTGTTTTCTAAGCTCATTTTATTCGTTAATAAAATCGGGAACAAGTGCGGCGCATTCGGCCACCCACCGCTTACAGCGGGGCCCCGCCAAAGGCGGTGGTCTGCCAACCTTCCGCTTTAAGCATGATTGCCGATTAAGCAGATTTTGATAACATTATAGTAATGTAAGATAGGTATTTTATCCACTTTTTTAATTGAACACACTAAAACTTTCATATCTGAATTAAAATGGAAAATAGAAAAACATTTTTAACGGCGTTTGTCGTTTTTGGCTTGTTTTTAAATTTTCCCCCGACAACCCCCGCCCTCGCCCAAAGCGTAAACATAATGGCAAAAAAGCTGAAGAAAAAAGCCATAAT
>CAYHXB010000006.1:27431-30184 GCA_964360535.1 uncultured Candidatus Saccharibacteria bacterium | reverse complement strand
TTTCTTTCCGTTCGCCATTGCCGGCAGTAGCGCATTTCTCGCAGTAAACCATCGGAATGGGGGCTCCCCAATAGCGCTGGCGCGAAATCAGCCAGTCGCGGAGGCGGAATTGTGTTTTTCTTTTCCCACCGGCGAATTCGGTTATTTTCCATCTGGCCGTTTTGGAATCAAGGCCATTGAACTTGCCTGAATTCATTGTGATTCCGTTATCGGCAAAACATTCTTTTCCGTCTTCAAGAATCTGCCACATATATTTAAAGTTCGAAAGGTTCAGCCAATCCTTCATTCTGCTTGATTCAATCCAAACCGGCTTATGATTTTTTAAATCTTCCGATGAGATTTCGGTTCTTTTATCGTTTACCAACTCAAAGAGCATCCCTCGTCCGACTGCGTATCTGTTCACATCCTTATGGCCAGCGAAAAAGTGACTATGGGCTTCTCCTCCTAAATATTTAACGAACTTGATGTTCTTGTATCCCGTTTCCTCTGATATTTCC
Organism: uncultured Candidatus Saccharibacteria bacterium; assembly: GCA_964360535.1. GTDB lineage: Bacteria > Patescibacteriota > Minisyncoccia > UBA6257 > 2-01-FULL-56-20 > JACQKT01. Next base: position 29,687 of record CAYHXB010000006.1, on the reverse strand, counting down.
CGCTTGGCTGCTTTTACATAATCCTCGCTATTTTCCACACCGCCTATAATTCCGGAGTGCCAGCCGAATTTTTCCCAATCCAAACACAAATAACGGTTGCTTTTTCTATCCCAAAGAAATGCATAGGCCGTTTTTCTCTTAATAGTTTTTTTATCTTTTCTGACGGCATCTTTGCCTTCGCTGGTTGAAAAATAAGGCGCGACTACTTGAATAACCGGCAATTTATATTTTTTCGCAAATTCAAAATCACGTTCGTCATGCGCCGGCACGGCCATAATCGCGCCTGTGCCGTATCCGGTCAAAACGTAGTCGGCAACCCAAACCGGAATCTCTTTACCGTTTACAGGGTTAATTGCCTTGATTCCCCTAAGTTCTACTCCCGTCTTTTCTTTTCCTTCAGCGATTCTTTCTTCTTCCGATTTCGTTTTGGCTTTTTTAATATAATTATCAACTTCTTTAAGATTTAATATTTGAGATTTAAGATTTGGTATTAGCTCATGTTCAGGAGCTAATACCATGTATGTTGCCCCGAAAAGTGTATCTGGGCGGGTGGTGAAAACGCGGACTGAATCAATAGTGTTTTCCAAAATAAACGGCTCTTTGGCCGAGTTGAAATGAGGTGCCCCAGCTGGGATTTCAATGAGTTTTACGTCCAAGGCATTCGAGAGTTTAATTGCTTGCTCGCGCGGGATTATATCGTCATTCAAATCCTGAATAACAACGATATTATTTGCGTTCGCCTTTATCTTATTGAAATTAAATTTCCAACTAAAAGTTTTTGAAAATGACCTGTCGTGGTCCTTAAATTTTGGCTCTAAAAACCCACCGGCGAGAACCAATTTACGAATAGGGTGCTTCAATTTTTCTAATGCTTTCAAGGCAATTACAGAACCCAGGCTGTGCGCAACAATGATAGTATTTTTATCCAACTTAACTTTTTTCCAGAACACATCCATATCGTCTTTTTCATTCGCTCTTGATTTGTCCGAATGCGGCAAAAGCGGAACTTGCACTTTGTATCCGTGCTTTTCAAGCTCTTTTTTCAGCCATGGGAAAAAATCATCGTTGGGCGAGCCGCCAAAACAATGCAACAGCACAAAATTCGGCTTGTCTTTCGTCTTAACCTCAAAATCAATTTCGGCGCCTTCCGATTTCCCTATCCAGTTGCGCTGGGCAATTTTGACTCTTTCCGACCAATCCAGACCTTCGATATTTTTGAGAAGCTTTTCGGCATAATCTGTAATCTTGAAAAACCACTGCTCAAGGTCTTTTTTAATGACAATGGTTGAACAGCGTTCGCATTTTCCGGCAATAACCTGCTCATCGGCAAGAACCGTTTTGCAGGACGGACACCAGTTGACAGGCTGTTTTTTGCGGTAAGCCAAACCCTTTTTGAAAAGCTGCGTAAATATCCATTGCGTCCATTTGTAGTAAGCCGGGTCGTATGTCTCCAGTTTCTCGTCCCAGGAAAAGCCGTTGCCGAGCGAGGCAAGCTGTTTGTAAAATCTTTTTTCGGAAACCTTGGCTTGCTTCATCGGATGGGCGCCGATTTTCATCGCGTAGTTTTCGGAATGTATTCCGAAGCCATCAAGGCCTATTGGCTCTAAAACATCTTCGCCCTGCATTCTTCTGAAACGGCCGTATATGTCGCTACCGATGAAAGCATAAGCGTTCCCGACATGAAGCCCCTCCGCAGACGGGTACGGAAACATCATCAGGTTATAAAAAGAATTTTTGGCTTTTTTAATGTCGGGCTCGTATGTCTTTTTCTTAAGCCATTCCTTTTGCCACTTCGCCTCTATTTTTTTGAAATCGTATTTCATGCCGTAACTTTATCTAAGGGAACCTATAAACCCATAAATTTGGAGATGGTAGGCCAAAATCCATAAAGCGAAAAAATAAAAATCATCGTGCAGATTAATACCGAACTGATGCAAAGCGTACACCATTTTTTAATAACTCCCAATTGAATCCATGTGAAATAAAGAGACATTAGGAATCCAGAAACAGAAAGCACGGCTAAGACAAAAACCGTGAGTCCGTAAAAACCTAATGGCACTGCGATTGTATCTAAAACCAACAGAATTATAGCGATATAATAAAAAATGCCGAGCACTTCGGCCGGAAAGCCGAATATAGAACTATACTTGCTGTGCAATACGAAATCGCATGACCCGTGAAGCGGGCAAATCAGGGGCTTATTCTTCCGTTTGTTCCGATAAATATATGCCGACAGGCACAATCCCGCGAGGGCCA
>CAYHXB010000006.1:10530-27331 GCA_964360535.1 uncultured Candidatus Saccharibacteria bacterium | reverse complement strand
CCGCTGAAAAAATGGATTATTCCGGGGGGAGAATTCAGTAGCTGGTAGTTAGTAGCTAGTAGCTTGATTAAGTCATCAAAAGCGTTGCGGCAATGTATCATCAATGGTTTTTGGACTTCTTTTGAAAGTTCAATTTGCTTTATAAAAATTTCTTTTTGCTTTTCTTTTGTTCCTTCGTCCAGCCGGTAATAATCTAAACCGCATTCGCCTATTGCCACAACTTTAGAGTCAAGCGCCAATTTTTTATATAAATCGTAATTAAATTCTTCTCCTTTGCTTGTGAATGCTTTTGCAGCTTCCCCGCCGCCTAGTTCTTGTTCGTCGTGGTATGACTTATCGGCGTGAATAGGATGCAAGCCGACGGTCGCATATATATTAGCCTGCGCCCAACCTTCATCGGCTAATTCGTGCGAATTAGCCGATGAAGAGAATCTGTGGGCAAGTTCAACGGCGCGCGCCGAAGTGTCCGCCTGCGTCCCGACGTTTATCATTGAAACGCCGTTCTTAAATGCCCTGTTAATTATTTCTTTTCGGTCTTCGTCAAAGGCCGCGAATTGAATGTGCGTATGCGCGTCGAAAAATTTCATTATTTACGGGGGAAAAGCGGGGTTTCCGGCATTTTTATTTCACGAATATATTTAGAAATTTTTTCGTAAGTATCGGGGAGAATTACTTTTAATCTTACAACGTGATAATAAAAATTATTTACTATAAATTTAATATCTTCTTTCGCTTCGTCAGGATTAGTTTTTATTTTTATAAATGGCTTTCTTTTTTCTATTTCTGAATTTATATTATTTAGATTTTCAAATATACTTTTGATTTCATTTTGTATGTCGTATTTATCTAAAAATGATGACATATCAGCGGTTTTTTGCGCTAAGTTCTCGGAAATAATAGGTACATCATAAGAAACAACCATTTTCATAATTCTGCTTGTCAGATTTCCTAAATTATCCGCCAAATCGGCATTATATCTTTCGTGCAATTTCTCCCAAGTGAAATCACCATCGTCAAACGCTGATACTTCCCGCGTCAGCCAGTAACGAAGCGCATCTGTTCCATATTTCTCTACAATTTCATACGGGTTAACAACATTACCCAAACTTTTGGACATTTTCTGCCCATCGCTGGTAATAAATCCGTGAATCAAAATTTGTTTTGAATTCGGCAGATTTGCGGACATAAGCATCGCCTGCCACATTGCCGCTTGCTGGCGTATCTGGTCCTTGCCGGCTATTTGAATCCCATTTGGCGCATCTTTGGTTCCCCAAAATTCATTAAAATTTTTGTCGTTTTCAGGCCATCCGAGTGTGGAAATATAGTTTATTAGCGCGTCGAACCAGACATACATTACGTGTTTTTCATCGCCTGGAACCGGAATTCCCCACGGCATTTTTTCTTTGAGGCGCGAAATGCTGAAATCTTTCAATCCGGCATCCACGAAATTTTTTATTTCGTTAAACCGGGATTTAGGCAAAACAAATTCCAGATTTTTATCGTAAAATTCAAGAAGTGGTTTCTGGTATTTTTTGAAATTGAAAAAGTAGTTTTCCTCTTCTATTATTTCTAGTTCGAGATTCGGATGAATCGGGCATTTTCCATCAACCAGTTCCGAGTCCGTTTTTTCAAGCTCGCATCCAACGCAATATTTGGTTTTATACGTATCTTTATAAATGTCGCCGTTTTTCTCGCAAAGCTTCCAGAATTCCTGCGCCGCTTTTTTATGGTGCGAATCAGTCGTTCTGATAAAATGCAAATCGTCGCTCAAATTGAGCGCCTTTTTGAGATTTTTGAATTTCTCGGCGTATTCGTCCACATATGCTTGCGGGTCTTTTTTTTCTTCAATGGCCTTCCGATAAATTTTCAAGCCGTGTTCATCTGTGCCAGTGTTGAAGAAAACATCTTCGTCAAGCGAATTACGATGATATCGCGCTATTATATCCGCTTGAATAAGCTCCATCGCAAAGCCTATGTGCGGTTCCGCATTCACGTAGGGAAGCGTCGTCGTGATATAAAACTTTTTTTTCATTTATAGTAAGCTTGGCCAGCAATGAGCATTGTCGAATTGTCGAACCATCAGACGTTTTCCACGACCAGCTTGTCTCTTTTCCAATCCTCGACAATTTCCTGAAATACGGCAGCGACCGGAACCGCTATCACTGCTCCGAGAAATCCGCCAAGCTCTATGCCCATCAAAAGAGAAATTATAACCAGAACCGGATGGAGGCCGGCGGCGCGATTCATCAGAAGCGGAACCAGAATGTTGGATTCAAATTGCTGCATCACCAAAAACGCTATCAGGGTGTAAAGCGCGAGAATATTGGAATCGGAAATGGCCACCAGAACCGCGACCGCTCCGGCGACTATTGGCCCGACAAACGGGACAAGCTCGAGAATTCCGGCCGTGACTCCGAGAATGGGCGCGTACTTAACGCCCATTAATCCCAAAACAAGCCAGACAATTACGGCCATTATTACGCTCAAAATTAATTGCGCCCTGAACCAAAGGCCTATTCTCCGGCGCGAGTGCTCGAATATCCTTAAAATGGCCTCCTCGTAATTGACCGGCGAAATCATTTTTATGAAGCGTTCCACTCCGTTTCTGTTGACGCTCAGATAAAACGAAAGTATGAAAACCGACACCGTTAAGCTTAATCCGCCGAAAACCTGCGAAATGGCGCCGATAGGCGACGAACCGCCCGATATGAAATTATCGACGATGCGGCTCATAAAATCATTGATGGATTTCGAGGCCTTAATGTTGAAAAGCGGCTGCCACCAGGTGCCAAGCGATGCCTTCTGAATGTTGAAAACAGCTTCGTTAAGATTGACGATAACTACCGGAACGACCGCGTAAAGGAAAACAACTATAGCCAAAGTAATGAGCAGAAAAATCAATATGGCGCTGACTGTCCTGGGAATCTTCCTTTTCTCAAGTATGTCTATGGGTATTTCAAGTCCGGAAGATATGACCAAAGCCAAAAAGAGGCCCAGAAATATGTCTTTGGCCATGAACAGCAAAACAACCAGCAGCACAAAAAGGAGTATTTTCCACAGGCTGGTCCATGAAATTTCCCAAACCATTTTTTCCATATACTTACGTATATATTAGACCTTGCACCTCTTATGTTCAAACGAGCTTCATTGCCTTTAAGTTTCTATATTATCTTATCCCGACGAGCGAGGAAGCAAAATGGGAAGACCGATTTTCCCATTTTGTCCGAGCGCTGTCGGGACAAAGGGCTTAACGCCCTTTGAAACGCAATATTCTTTTGAAAGTTTCCGCGTTGCGGTAAGGTCCTATCAGAGCCAGGTTGAGCCCCTCGTTTTTGAAAATGGTTCTGGCCACTTTTCTTATCTCTTCGGAGGTCACCTTTTGGATTTTATCCATTATCTGCTTCGGTTTCAACAACTTTTCGGAGAGTATTTCCTGGCTGCCGTAAAAACCTGCCAGCTCGTCCGATGTCTCCATACCCAGAATGAGGTTTCCTATCATGTGGTCTTTGGCCCTTTTTAACTCCTCGGCTCCAACCGGCTCGTCGGCCAAGCGTTCAAGTTCGGCAATTATAGCTTTAATGACTATTTCCAGTTTTTTGTGGTCTACTCCGGCCGAAACGGAGAAATTGCCGTAATCCAGAAAAAGCTCACTGCCGGCCCTTACATAGTAAGCCGCCCCGAGTTCATTGCGAATTCTTTTGAAAAGACGCGAGCTCATTCCGCCACCAAGGACGTCTCCTAAAACCTGCAAGGCATAACGCCTTTCATCAAATGTATCGAAGGCGCGCACTCCGATGACAAGATGCGTTTGGTCGGATTCCTTGAATTTTACTATTGTACCGGGTTTTGATTGCTTTTCTTTTACTTTCAGTTTTTTTACTTTATGTCCGTGCTTCATTCCCGAAAAAATTTCTCCGATAAGGCGCTCGGTTTTTTTTTCGTCAAAATCGCCCGCGACCACGACAGTTGTGGCCGGAGCGATGTAGTACTTGTCACGGTATACGATTATGTCTTCTCTGGTTATCTTGCGGATGATTTCTTTTTTACCGGCAATGTCCCATCCGGCCGGCTGGTCGCCGTAAAGAAGCTGCGTGAAAATTTCGTGAGCCCTGCGCATTGGAGTATCCTCATACATGTTAATTTCCTCTATAATCACGCCGCGTTCTTTATCTATTTCTTCCTTGCTGAAAACAGGATTGAGATAGAGGTCGGAAACAAGTTCAAGAATTTGCGGGAGTTTTTTCTTCTGAACTTTGGCCCAATATCCGGTATATTCCTGGCTGGTAAAAGCGTTGTACTCTGCGCCGAGAGAATCCAGCTCTTCGGCTATGGCTCCGGGGCGCGGACGCTTGGCAGTGCCTTTAAACATAAGATGTTCCAAGAAATGAGAAAGTCCGTTTATTTTTTTAGTTTCGTATTCCGAACCGGCTTCCACCAGAACCAAAGCCGTGGCCGCTAGGCCTTTTTGCGGAGCGAGAATTACTCGTAGTCCGTTCTTTAAAATTATCCTTTTGAATCCTTCTATCATTTATTTAATCAGGGGGTGCTTATTGTATCAATATCTTCCTGAAACTTATTCGCTAAACTTACCACAGCTTGACCGTAAGTAAAACGATAGTTATACCAACGCGAACCGGCATAATATTTAGCGGCGGCGCAACGTTCGCGCAAAGCTGAACTTTCATTCGGGATTTGTTTTGAATAACTTATGCAGGCCTGTGAATTATATGCGTCTTTTATATATAGAGCAGTGGCGATAAAGGCATCCGCATTGTTCCATGGATTAGCCGGCGTTCTGCTGGTTATATTTGATATCTGATTGGCGTAAAGTTTCCACGTGGTCGGAATGAACTGCGCAGGACCCATGGCGCCACCGTAAGTGCCGTCACGATTTGGACAGGAAATCTTTACGGAATCTGGGCTGATGCTAAGCGACTGCAGAATATCCAAAAATGTCGGCGTTTCTTTGGGATTCATCGCCGTATTTCCACCGCGCATTATCTGATTGTAAGCGCACTGACCGACATTCTGTCCAAGAGCCGATTCACGGTCAAGCACTGCCAGAAGCATAGCCGGTCTGACGCCAGTAGATTCGCCAGCAAGTTTTGCGTAGGCATAGGCCTGTTCAAAACTAAGCTGTCCCCCGCCGAGAAGCTGGAAAATTCTGCTCCTTATCTGTGCTGCCGTTTCTTTGGTCTGCTTCAAAAGCGTCTGGTATTTGGATTCCTGTCCCTTGGTAACCGCCAAGAGATTATTTTTCTCCGTTTTGACATCTTCAACTTCGCCTTTCTTTGCCGTCTGATATTCCTTAACCGAAGCCGCGTCTGCCTTGGCAAGAGCCAGTTGGCCCTGCTGGTCTTCAAGCTGGTTCCGAAGATCACGCACTTTTACTATTGTCGTGCGGAGATTGTTCTGCAGGTTATCAATGCTGTTGACGTCATTGAAAAAATCCGAAAGTTTAGGATGCTTGAGAAATATTTCCAGAAGATTGGCTTTTTCGCTTACATACAACTCCTGAAGAAGAATTTTTAGTGTCTCCTGATTGGTGCTTATGGTGCTTTCCGTAGTTTTTATCTGGCTGGCGGTATCAATAATGCTTTTGTCTATTTGCCCCAACGTCAGGTTTATAGCCTTTATCTGCAAATTTATCTGGGAAACTTTACCGTTCAGCTGGCTAATCTCTCCCTTAAGCGAACTGCCTTGCTTCTTATATCCGGCAATCTGGCTTTCGTAAGCGTCCATCTGCGTCTCAAGATCCTTAAGCTGGGCTTCAAGCTCCTGGCGTTCCTGGTTTGATTGTGGAAACCCGACCGTCTGCGCCAAAGTCTGGTTCGCTATCGGAGCAGAAACGGAGCCGACAAAAAGGAAGGTAATGGAAACTGTAAATGCTAATGATTTGGCCAGAATTGCTACCGGTATGCGCGGTTCCGACCGGTAATCCAAATTGACGCGCCGTTCCACGTCTTTGAAAACATTGCCTGACTTTGGCTGGATATCCGCCAAAACTTTTGGTTTGAGAAGTTTCATAGACAATCGTTGATACCGTTAATTTTATCAAAAAACAGCGATTTAGTCCCATAAGTGAAATTGTGGCGTTTCAAGGCGCGATAGGACAAATAAAAAAACATCCTGACGCTGGGTCGGGATGTTTTTTTATGTTACTTTTTATCTTCCGTATCCGTTTTCTCTTTTGCGCGTTCCGCTACTTTTTCCTCGGATTCAACTTTTACGTCAGTGACGTCTGCCGGAACCACTTCTTCAACCTTCTCTTCTTCGGCAGGCGGAGTAACCGTAGCTATCACGGTTTCCGGCTCAACGAGAATTTCCACGCCTTTCGGCGCTTTCAAATCACTGACATAAAAACTCTGGTCTAGTTCCTTGAGTCCAGAAATGTCAACTTCAAAATGCCTCGGCAAATCTCCAGGCAATGCTTCTACTTCTATTTCGGAAATCGTCTTATTCAGGACGCCGCCGAATTCCTTGACTGCCGGAGCTTCTCCGATGAATTCCAGGGGAATGCGCGCTTTTATTTTTTCGTCCATTCTGACCTGGTGGAAATCAATGTGAATAATTTCATCGGTAAGAAAATCTTTTTGAATGTCGTGCACAAGAGCTGGCCGGCTTTCTTTACCGAACAAAAGATTGATAATCGTGCTTTCGCCGGATTCTCCAAAAACTTTTTTAAATTCTTTCCCATCAATCGCCAAGTGGGCGTTCTCAAAACCGCGCCCGTAAAGTTCGGCTGGAATCAAGCCTTCTCTGCGTAGAGCCTTTAGGTTCTTGCCAAATTTTTCTCTTGTTTTAACTGCTAAATCCATTTGAATATAAAACTTCGTTTTATCAATCGGTTCGCTCGTCGAAAGTAAATTTTACTTACTTTCTACTCGCTGCCGATTGTAACATACCAGCGGGAAAATGGCAACTTTCTGGCCATTTCCGGAGTTTCGTATCTTTTTTAATCAGTTTGCCGTGACTTCTTTATCGAGATGCATCCTAGGGAGCATCATTTCCGGATGCCAGGTTTTTTTGAGCTCGTCCAGTTCCGTAGAAATTTGGTATTTTCCTTTTTCGTCCACGTAATCCCCTTCAAGCGGTTCGACTTCGTAAAAAACCATCTGGGCAATTCTTCTGCCGACCACCAGCGGAATGGAAAAATTCTTGGAGTTATTTGTCACTTCCATTGTCCATCTGTTGAAGTAGCCGATATCTCCCCAACCGGCGTCTTTGCAAACCTCGATGAAATTCCTGCCGAGTGAAGAACGGGCGTACATTTTGGCAACGCAAATTTCTCGTCCGCCGACGAATTCGTTAGTGTGGGCGAGTATCGTTTCGCCGGGACCTAGCAAAATGACTTTCGCTCCGTCGGGAATGTTTTCGAGGGCGACGCCGGTTCTCTCCTTAAGTTCGCTTGCGAGCTCGGCGCGGCACGGCCCTTCCCAAACCTTTTCTGTGGATTTCTGGTCATACATATTATGGATTGTGTGGCGTCCGCTCGGATTGCTTTCTCTCCAATACCACTCGCCGAGCGTTACATCATAACTCGTCGTCTTGAGATTAAAGTCGTCGAACGGGTCAATGACAATCGTGCCCTTTTTCATGTGCCTTAAAATTCCGGTTCTCGATAGAAGCATGATTAAAGAATTTTACCCGCCGGAGCGGGATTTCGCAAATGGAGCCGAAAACCGAAAATATGGCGTCGGCGGCTATTTCTTTCTTATTGCTTTTTTTGATGCCGCGATTATATCTTTTACGTCCAACCCGTATTTCTTGATAAGTTCCGACGGCTTTCCGGATTCGCCGAAAATGCCGTGAAGGCCGATGAATTCCATCGGTGTTGGCGCGCGCCGCGCCAGCGCTTCGGCGATGGCTCCGCCGAGTCCTCCGATTATTTGATGTTCCTCAACCGTAACCACGGCTCCGGTTTTTTTCGCGAGCAAAGCTATCTTTTCCTCGTCAAGTGGTTTTATCGTATGGACATTGAGCACAATGGAACCTATTTTGTTTTTTTCCAGTTCAAGCGCGGCAAGCAACGCCTGATGCACGAGCGCTCCGCAGGCGGCTATGAGAACCTGAGGTTTTTTTGATTCCCAGAATATTTCCGCCTTGCCCGGCGTGAACGGAGTTTCCTCGGTCGTAAAGACAGGAGATTTTTCACGCTGGAACCGCAGATAAAACGGCCCCCAGATTTTTGTTGAAGCCATTGTAGCTTTCTTCGCTTCAATGGCATCGCAGGGAACTATAATTTTCATATTCGGTATGGCGCGCATCAAGGCGATGTCTTCGGTGGCCTGATGGGTCGCCCCGTCGGGGCCGACCGAAATTCCGGCATGATGGCCCGCTATCTTCACATTGGAATCATTGTAGGCGATAGTCGTCCTGATTTGTTCCCAATTCCTGCCCGGAGAAAAAGTGGCGTAAGAAGAAATGAAAGGAATCTTGCCGGAAACTCCTAGGCCGGCGGCGATGGTTGCCATATTTTGCTCGGCCACTCCGCATTCAAAAAATCTCTCCGGAAATTTCTTGGCGAACGCTTCGCAACGCGTCGATTCCGTCAGGTCTGCGCAAAGAACAACGATATTTTTGTCAGATTCTCCTGCGGCCACCAATCCTTCGCCATAACCGTTTCTGGTCGGCGCCTGCGCTATATCGTCCGAAAAAACCGACGGATTTATTTTTGCTTCCAGGTTGAGCATATTATTGAATCAATGGCTTTAGGTTGTTGTTGCGGTAAAGTTCCGGGTCTATTGAGCGGCTAAAACAAACACGGCCGGCGGAATGTTCCCAGTTGTCTTTAATGCCGATACCCATGGGGTAAGCATATCTTTGTGTGGCACCCGATTCATCTGAAGATAAAGCGAAATTGGCGCAAAGCTCGAAAGAAAGATTTCCGGTAGTTTTATATTCGTATGGTTTGTTTGTGTCGGGGTCGGATGGCGGGGTAAAACCGGAAATGCTGTCAATGAGGTCGGTAAGCGACTGAGGCAATTTGTTCTTCTGCTGCCAGTAATAGACCGTCTGGCTTTGTATTGTCTGCAGATCGGAAACACGCTGGCTGTCGAATCTCACCAGGCGCTGCTTGAACGGCGAACCGGCCAGATAAAATCCGTAAACGATAACGGCGAGCGCCGCGAAAATAGAACCCAAGATTATAATTTTTGCTCTTGGAGAAAATTCTCCGGGATTTTTTTTGAGGTCGTAAAGGTAGTACCAGAAAACCACTCCGCCAATAATTAGAACCGAAATTATTTTTAGTATGAATGGCATGGTCAAATCGCCTCCCAAAAAATTGTAGATGAGCGCCACCAGGTCTCCGATAATAAGAAGCGCCGCCAGAAATATCGTGAGATAAATAAGCCACCTTCTTATTTTCAAATCATTTTTATATGGATTGCCGGCTAGATCTCTCTCTATAAATCTTGATGTCCAGAGAAAAACGCCGAAAATTATTATGAAAAGCGAAAGTGTCCAGCGTATAGAACTACCCGGGTCGTAATATGGATTGAGCTTGTCGGGAAAAGCAAAATTGATGTAATCAAAAACAAGACTAAGAAAACTTGATGCGCTGATATAAAGCGTAATCGTGTTCAAAAGATACATAAACACGTCGCGCGGATAAGTTTTTTGGATCTGGTCGTTCATTGTTTTATTGGTGTTCCGAAATTATTTTACCTTTGAGCGTCCTCAATTCTTTTATCGCGGCTTCTGCCTCGCCGGATTTGAACGGCTTTGAGTGCCAGAAATAATCATTTTCCATGAAGCTGACTCCCTTTCCAGGAATTGTGTGCGCAATTATGGCAGTCGGCTTTTCGTAAATAGCTTTGGCTTCGGCGACCGCGTCCGCCAGTTGCTGGATATTGTGCCCATCTATTTCAAGAACGTGCCAGTTGAAAGATTCGTATTTGTCGCGCAGCGGCTCAAGCGGCATTATGTTTTCGGTAAATCCGTCTATTTGTATGTTGTTCCTGTCTATTATAACCGTGAGATTACTCATTTTGTTCTTTCCTGCAAACATCAAGGCTTCCCAGGTGTTCCCTTCTTCGTGTTCTCCATCAGAAGTCATGCAATAAACGCGGTATTTTTTGCCGTCCAGTTTTCCGGCTAAAGCCATGCCTATGCCCTGGGAAATTCCCGAACCGAGCGGGCCTGAAGTCGTTTCTAACCCGGGTAAAGCCGTGCGGTGCGGATGCCCTTGAAGGCGCGAGCCGAGCTGCCGCAGTGTTTTGAGTTCCTCAATCGGGAAATATCCCGAACGGGCCAGCGCCGCGTAAAGAACCGGACAGGTATGGCCGTTTGAAAAAACGAAGCGGTCGCGGTCCGGCCAGTTCGGCTTCTTGGGATTGTGATTGAGAAGATGGAAATAAAAAGCGGAAATTATGTCGGCCATGCCGAGCGGCCCGGCGATATGCCCGGAACCTGCGCGTGAAACCATTTCAATCACATCTTGACGCAAACGGTTGGCCATTTCCTCCAAAGATTTCAATTTTTTCTCGTATAAAATTTCCATAGTGTATTAACTCTTATCTCACCTGTGTTTTTATCAATAATGCTTTCACAAAAAATATAATACTTACTATAAATGATACTAACGATAAGCTAATTAATAAAGTTGGACCCGATAATATGCTTTTATTTGAAAAACCAAACACTACTTTATATAGCATCATAGGGTATAAAAAGGATCCTTCAGTTACTAAAAAATAAGTATATGCCAGCAAGATCAAAGATATAAAAAATAAAATCCCAGAAAGTAAATATAGCCTTACTTTCTTCTGAAGCAGAATTTTTATTTTTGCTTCTTTCTCTTTATTATCAAAATTATTCATGTTAAATCGATTTCAATTTTTCGTAAGCTGATTTCGGGTCTGGACTGCCGAAGATATAAGAAGCGGAAACTGCTATGTCGGCTCCTGCGTCTTTTGCAAGCTTCGCTGTTTCTTCGTTTATTCCTCCGTCAACTTCAATTGTAGCATTCGGCATTTCCTGCCGCAAAAATCTGATTTTGTCGGCCATCAGTGGCAGAAATTTTTGTCCCGAATGCCCTGGATTAACGGCGAGTATCTGGAACTCCGAAATTTCGTCAAAATAAAGTTTTAATTTCTCAACCGGAGTTTCCGGATTTATGGCGAGCATCAGTTTGACGTCCGCGCTATCGGTTTTTTTCTTTATTTCTGGAACGATTTCGGCATTAACTGCTTCCAGATGAACTATTATGCGTTTCGCCCCGGCTTTTATCCAGCCGTCTATCTCTTTTTCCGGTTCCTCAACCATCAGATGAACTTCAAGTTTCAGGTTTTTTCCGAACTTCGGCCATGCCGAAGCGTCTCCCCAGCTCTTGTTGAAAGTGAACCGCGCGTCCGAAACATCAAGGTGAACCCACTCGGAAAATTCGCCGGCCTTTTTGGCGAGCGCCGAAGCGGTTCCCTCATCTTGGCAATTTATGGCCGGTATTATTTCCATTGCTGTTCTATCTGCGTTATCTTGTCCAAACGGCGCTGATGGCGCGCCTCTCCGCCGAACGGCGTCTCAATGAACGTATTCACGATTTTCTGGGCATCCGCTTCGCCCGTAAACCCGGCGGCAATTGTTAAAATATTGATATTGTCGTCATGCCGCGCGTCGTACACCTGGTCTACAGAAAGCGCGACGGTTGAACGCACTTTTCTAAATTTGTTTGCGGTTATGTCCATTCCGGCACCCGAACCGCAAACTAGAATTCCTCGGCTGTCATCCGGACTCAAACTGACTTTCTGGGCCACTTCTTTCGCAAAATCAACATAGTCGTCGTTTTCGTCGTAGCGAGAATCACCCAAATCGGCCACTTCGTAGCCCTTGTCCTTGAGAAAATCGCGTATGAATTCCTTGAGCTTGAATCCTTTGTGGTCTGCTCCTAAATAAATAACCATTGGTTTAAAATTCTAAATTTTAATATCGAAATCCGAAACAATATTCAAATTTCCAAATAACAAACAGTTTGGAATATTGTAATTTGTAATTTGTTTAGAATTTATGATTTGGGGTTTCTGATTTTTTACAATGCGGCGGCCGCGGCTAAAACGTGCTTCACCAGCGTGCTCACATAACCGTATTCGTTGTCGTACCATGAAAAAACTTTTACAAGGTCGCCACCGACAACTTTGGTGAATTTCAAATCAATTATTGCTCCGTATGGTTCGCCGACTATGTCGGAAGAAACAATCTGGTCTTCTGTAACTTTCAAAATGCCCTGCCATCTAGGTTCGGCGGCCGCTTTTTTGAAAATATCGTTTATTTCTTCAACTGTCACTTTTCTTTTGGCGACGAAAGTTATGTCGGCGATGGAACCGCTAGCGACCGGAACCCTTATGGAAATGCCGTCAAACTTTCCTTCAAGCTCTTTTACTGCACGCGTAACCGAAATAGCCGCTCCGGTTGTGGAAGGCACGATGTTCTGCGCAGCCGCACGCCCGCGGCGATAGTCGTCTCCTTTTTCCGGACCGTCAACTAAATTCTGCGTAGCGGTGTATCCGTGAACGGTATTTAAAATCGCTTTTTCTATTCCGGGGTTTTCGGACATTATCTGAACAACCGGCGAAACAGCGTTAGTGGTGCAGGAACCGTTTGATGTGAGAACTGTTGTTTTCATTTCGCCGTCATTGATTCCCATTAAAATAGTCTTACCTTCTCCATCTGCATCTTTTGCAGGAGCGGTAATGACAACTCGTTTCGCGCCTGCAGTAAGATGTTCTTTGGCTTTTTCGTACGATTCAAAAATTCCGGTTGCCTCGACGACTATATCTATTCCCATATCCTTCCACGGAAGCTGGGCTGGGTCTTTTACTTGTAAAACTTTCACGGGTTTCCCGTCAACTATCAAAGCGCCGGCTATTTTATCGGCAACTATTTGATGTTGGTATCTTCCATAAACCGTGTCGTATTTCAAAAGATAAACGAGATTTTCAATGTCGCCGAGGTCGTTTATGGCTACAATATCAAACTCATCTCTGTCGAAGGCCTGCCGGAAAAACAATCTGCCAATTCTTCCGAATCCGTTTATGGCGATTTTTGCTTTAGTCATTTTATATATTATACACTTTTTGATTTAAAAACGGGGGTGTTCGCTGAATAAAAACACCCCATGCATTCTTTCTGCGTGGGGCCCATCAATGATGGTGATTGCAAAACTCATTTTTTTGCCTGATTTCGCGCTTCATTTTAGCGGCAACGAAGATCAGTCCGGCGCAAATCACAAGCGCCCCAGCCGATTCTACCCAGCCGTATTCTTCCAGAGCCGGGAATTTCCATCTCGACCATCCGACAGACACAACAATCAACGACAAAACGGAGTCGCTAGCCGTGTGCCAGATGGCGGTATCATGAAGATGATCGTACTCTTCGTCGTGGTGCTCGTGCTTTATCCTGAACGCTTTCAGGACGAAATACATTACGCCGTTTGCAGCGAGTCCGATTGAGGCCACAAAAAGCATATGGGCTGATACCACTTCTTGAGGAGAGAACATGCGTTTCACCGCAAGCGCAATTGTAACGAAGGCAACTGCGATAAGCATGTTGGCGTTTATCATCGCCCAACGATTCTTGATATCTTCGACTCCTGCCAGGCGACGAACAGCCATTACGTTTCCCCAAATGGCGACGGCGTAGACCGCCATGTCAGAAGAAACGTGCCAAGCATCGGCCAAAAGCATCAAGCTGAGTGATTCAATGCCTCCCCAAAATTCAAAACTGGCAACCGACAGCGCCAGCATTGTGGTGACAACATAACCACTCGTTTTGCAGTGGCATGGCTCTACAAGAACTGGGCACCAGAAAAGGTGCCCGTTTTTAATAAGCATTAGGCACCTCCAAAAATGTTAAGTTGCGTACCCGAATAATCCTCCAAATAAGAGATGGATGCAAGCAAAATAAAACCTAATATTATTCTGCTAAATTGACCGCGTCTCCCACCTGTAAATTATATTTGGCAACAGCGCCGGCGCTTATTTCCAAAACTTGGTCAGCCATTCCCGGAGGATAAAATATCGGCAAAGAAAAAACGCTTTTCTCCGGTTCCGGTTGGAGATTTTCCGAAAAACCGATTATCTTGTCTCCGCTTATCCAGACGATATCAATCGGGAATTTCATATCTTTCATCCAGAATCCGTTGTTGCCCGGCGACGGAAATACGAAAAGAAGCCCTTCGTTTTCTCCGAGAGACGGCCTGCCGGAAAGTCCCTGCGCTCTTCTGACAGCATTATCGGCTATGTTAATCTCAAAAGTATGGTTCCCCACAGTCAAATTTTTTTTGACGGCGCCGGAACCGAACGGTTTAAGATAAACCGCAGCAACTGCGAGAATGATGACAATGACTATTAAAATTGATATCACGATAAAGGTTTTTTTCATTTATAATGAACGCTTGATAAAATCATATCACACTTTTTTCCGGCGAGAAGCCGACAAATGATAAGCAACTATTCCGAAGGCTACGGAAACATTCAATGATTCTTTCCGGCCAAGCATCGGGATTTCCAAAATCTTGTCGGCGAGCTTCAAAACAGAATCGGGCAATCCCCTGACTTCATTGCCGACTATCAGGCAGACTTTGCCACGTAACGCTGAAAATTTGAAATAAGGGACGGATTTTTTGCTCTGCTCTACGGCGATTATCTTATAGCCGTCAGCTTTCAATTTTTTGAGAAGCCGCGCAGTTGAAAAAACTTTTTGCCATTCCACGGATTTTTCTGCCCCAAGCGATGTTTTTACCAATTGCGCCACAGGCCTACTAAAACTGTCTACCGGCGCCGGAGTAATTCCGCAAAGATAAATCTTCCGCACGCCGGCCCCATCGGCCGTCCTGAAAATTGAACCGACATTGTGCAAGCTTCTTATGTTATGTAAAACCGCGATAAAATTCATGTTTTATAGATAATATCATTTTGGATATAAACTATGGCGAAAAAAAGCCCCGTATACTGCTTGTGGGGCCTTAATGCTTATTACTCGGCGCGGGCGAATTAGAAACTTTCTCGGGCTATCGGTTCTTTTTGCCGATTATTTCGAGCGAAGCCTGCAACTGACGCAGGTTCTCTATGGTGCCCTTGACCTGGTCGGCGATGATGCTTCTGCCGATTTCATTGATACCATCCGGATTTGCCATGGCCATCGCAGCTACTAGGCCGATCTTTGAGCCGGCTCCGACAAGCTCGATGAGCTTGTCATTGAACTTATCCATTGAGGGGGTAGACATTTTGCTTTCCTTTCTAAGAATGGTTTTTGCCTCCGATTTCTTCGAGCGCGACCAGCAAATTATGTAAATCGCCGGTTATTCTGTCGGTCTGTTCGCTCATTATCTTGACGGCCTCGTCTTCGGAGCCGTTGGAGTGCGCAATGACGTTTGCTGCAGCCGCGCTGACTTCAGAACTGACCTTGGTAAGTTCGTCAATCTTGTGGCCCAGCTTGATAGTTTCAGGAGTGAAACAGGACATCTCACTACCTCCTTTCGGTTGACTGCGCTGGTTTTACGACTCCGGCCCTGGCAAGCGTTGATAAGAGCCTGAGTACTTCTGGGTTTTCGACGACGGACGCGATTTCGAGCTTTATTTCTTTCTTGAGCTTATCGTCGATGTTCGGCAAGTTGATACCTGTCCCAACCGCCAGCAGAGATAGTCGGCTGCCAAGCTGGGCTATCTTCCTTACATATCCTTCAAATTCCGGGACTTTGGATACTGGGTCTGACATTCTATTCACCTTTTTGGTTGAGTTACATGAGTTACGGGAGTATTCCTTTTTAAAACTGCTGTAACGTGCTCGTAAACTACATCATAAACTACAATCTTGTCAAATATTGTTCGGCTGCTCTCAAAACAAAACCCCGCAAGTCAATGGACTGGCGGGGTCTGCAAAATATCCGGCTACAGGATTACCAAAACTTGAGCATCTCCCAAAACGATTTTTTTCTGTCGCGCTCGCTGAAATAAAAAATATAGGTTATCTCGAGAACAGCAAGAGTGTTTACCACAAAAATGGCGATGAACCACCACTTGTCTTTCTTGTTGGCGGCTTTCCAAAGAGCAACGCCCTTCCATGGCAAAGACCACACCAAAGCCAAGAGCAGTAAATTATTGTCGGACAAATAATTTAACATTTTAGTTGGGAATATTATATCACAATCGCAACCAAAATATCATCTGATTTCGTCCAGGCGCCTGGCTTGTTCAACATCTATGCCGCCAATCTTTGTGCGCCTTAATTCCACAAGCATCGCCGGAAAACCGAGCCGCTTTCCTAGCTCCTCGCCCACGGCGCGGGCGTAAGTTCCTTTTTCGCAGTCCATTTCAACGCGGAGAACTGTTTCGCCGTCGTCCTTAACGATTTCAAGAAGCTCCAGTCGGAAAATTTTCGTTGTCCTGAATTTCTGTTCTATTTTTATTCCGCGCCGCGCGTACTTGTAGAGCGGGAGGCCTTTGTGTTTGACAGCAGAGTATTGCGGTATTGGCAATTCTAGTTCTCCCTCCATTTCTTTAAGAATTTTTTCCACGGCTGCCAGCTTGATATCGCCGACTTTTTTTTCATCAATGATTTTTCCTTCCGGGTCGCCCGTATCCGTTTGTTTACCCAAAAGAACATCCATAACATAAGTTTTCGACATGGCTTCAAATTCTTTCAGTTTTTTCGTTCCGGCGCCGATTCCGATTATCAGAAGACCTGTGGCGAACGGGTCGAGCGTGCCGGCATGGCCTATGCGCTTGATTCCGAGCTTCCGCCGCAAAGCGGCAATCACGTCAAATGAAGTTATGCATTTTGGCTTGTCAATAAATATTATTTC
>CAYHXB010000006.1:0-10430 GCA_964360535.1 uncultured Candidatus Saccharibacteria bacterium | reverse complement strand
CGGCAATCACGTCAAATGAAGTTATGCATTTTGGCTTGTCAATAAATATTATTTCATCCATATGTTATAATATAGTGGAGGATTGAAATTACCTCAATAAAACAAAAACGGCTGTGTGAGGCGGCCGTTTTTTGTTTTCTTTTTTTACATCACTTTATTTCAACGATTTTCTTTCTGGAAGATGCGCCGGAAACTATCCTGATTGCCGATTTAGGAACGCAGAAATGTTTGGCTATTTTTTTTATAATTTCTTCGTTGGCTTTTCCTTTTTCCGGCTGCGCTTTTATGCCTATAACAATTTTATCTTCGTCGACTTCAATAAAATCCTTTTTCAGTTTCACACTGACGCTATATCTCATTGTATTCAAGTATACTCTCTAAAAAATTACGGGGAAGCTTAAAAATCTTCGGATTCTTGACTTAATTTTTGTAATTATATACAATTACAATTATCTGGAACTTAACAAAGAGGAAAACGCGCCATGGATCATCATCGTAGAAGTTGGGCTAAAGCAATAAGCTACCGGCTCCTTGGTTCTCTGGTAACTGGAGCAATCGCCCTAGTGGCCACCCAACGCTGGGATATGTCTCTCGGCATCGCCAGCGCGGACCTGGTGTTAAAAGCGGCTCTCTATTATTTTCATGAGCGCGCCTGGAACAAAATCCGCTGGGGGCGAAAATGAACGGCCGAGTAGTAAGGGGAATTCTTAACCGAATCTCCTGTTTCATTTTTTTATGAAAACAAAAATATGGCGGGGCTGCGTCAGATTTTCACGCCGAAAACGTCTTTGGCGATAATGCCTATGCCGTAAGTAAAGGCGACGGCTATAACTATAATGACGATATTCGTCATTATCCTTTTTGCGATGCTCATTCCTGAAACGAACGCCAGGAAATAAGATATAAGGACGGCGATGACGAAAGCTATCAATATAGAAAAGAAAAGATTCTTCTCTCCGAATAAAACCGGCAATATCGGAATGGTCGCTCCCAGGAAATAGGAAATGCCGACAATCGCAGCCGAAATGTATGGAGACGAATTTTCGGCTTTTTCCGTTTTCTCGCCAAGAAATTTCTTCCGCTTCGTTTGAATATCTTCTATTTCGTGCTGAGAACTGACCGCCGCGAAAGCGCCGGCCGCCATGGAAATGGAACCTGCTATGGCAACTGTAAATCCGGCGATGAAAACCGCAGAGGCGGTCTGGAAAACGGCGAAAAATCCGCTGACTGCTCCGATTACTTCTACTAGGCCGTCGTTAAGGCCGAGGAAAATATCGCGCACGCGCTCCGGATGTATTCTTTTTGTTGCAGCCATAGAGACAATTTCGTCCTCGTGCTTGAACTCGTCGTTCAAAATTCCGCGAACTGCTTCTCCAAGCGGGTCGTTTTTGTAGATATCCCAGACGTGAAGATAATTCCTGATGCCGTGTATCTCTATGGCCTCAATAATGAGATGTATTCCCCTTTCTCCGAAAATCCTGCAGAAAAGAACAAAGCTGAAAAGCTTGGTGCGGCGCAATAAATCAAGATTTTCTATTTTAATGCTGAAAAAATCTTGCCAAAATTTTGCATGGCCTGTTTCAACCACAATCAAACTTTTGAGCATCGTTGCAGTGTCTCCCTGCGACATAGGAAGAAGACGCTTGTAAAGCGTTAGGTCGAAAAGTTCGTTTAAAACCAGATCCCTGGCTAAATTGGCGAGCGCAGGATAATTATTTTCGTTTTTCATATTAACGTGATTATATACCGCTCACCTTCTGCAAACAATATTAAAAAAGTTGTCGGAAGTGCGATTTTGGAAATTTACCAACGGACAAAATAATTATTATTTAGTTTAGGGTACTATGATATATCATAGCACTTGGAATATACTTGGTTAATTTTAAAATTTTAACGCTCAATAATTTAATTCTCTGTAAAAATGAAAACAGGAAACCTTTTGGAGGGGTTTCCTGTTATTGTGGCGCATTTCTGCGTGCCCTTACTTTTGGCTTTGAGCATCCGTCAGGACGCTATTGGCCTCGCTGTCATGCAGACTGGTCAGGCCTTCGCGCCGGCATCCTTGTTGATCGCGGCCAGTTCGCCCAGCAGTTGTGCGATACCCACTTCGGCATCGGTCGTCAGCATCGTGATTTCCTGGCCGCCGACCTTGATTTGCACGGTGTGCTTGCCCTTGCCGCCGCCGTCGCGCACGATCTTGGACATCAGGCTGTGCACTTCCTGGCCACCGCTCGCAGTGCCGCTGTGCTTCTTGAAGCCGTCCGAGGTTGTCTCGAGCTGGTTGTACGGCGTGGCGCCGATGACCAACAGGCTCGCGGCTGCAAGGACGTGGATCTGCTGCTTTTGCTTCTTGGTTTGCATGAACTTCTCCATATGAAATTGACAAACTTCTGACCCCGCCTCCTCTCAGAGACAGGAATGAAAATGCCGACCCGGATGAGCCGACAAGGACAAATTCTACTCCTATCCGAAAATTTGTCAACCCCGCACCTTTTGAAACAAAAGGTGCGGGGTCAACCTCCTATAAAAACCTTATAAATTAGTGCTTTGGAGTATTTTAAAATGGGAAGTCCGGGCAATCGCTTTTGGCGACGGTCCGGACCTTTTTGCGACTTGGCCACTATCAGGCTGTCGCACTGTTGCTGATGCATTGAAGCTCTCCCTTGTGGAAATTCAAGCGGGTTCGGGGCAGTCCGCGAGAAGCAGCATGGCTTCGCACTTCGCCTTTGCCACTAGATCGTGCGACAGACCTGCTTTGGCGGCCGCATCGTCTATCGCCTGATCGGGATTCGCGCCGCTGCCATTGAATTTGCCTATCGTGACGATATATTGCTTGTTGCAGCCGCGTTTGGGATCGAAGCTGCAAGAATCGACAAATCTGTCGACTAACGCCATCGTTTCCTGGGTGCTCATGTACATCTCCTTTTGTGATGTTGCAGCCTACAGATTACGCCCAAAAATATAAAAAAGTCAAGGAGTGGTATATTTACATATCTTAAACAAAAAACGGCCCCCTCACAGAGCCGTTTTCTTGAAAAACCAAATGCTACATCGACTGGCTGCCGCAGTCCCTGCAGTTGCTCTTGTGCGTGGCAACTTCGTAAATAGCGGCGAGGCCTACAAGTACGTATACGGTCTGTTCGCCCCCGGGGATGCTTCCGAAAATCATGTTTACGAGGTTCCAGTTAAACGCGTAAAGAAGCCAGTTCAATCCGCCGACGACCAAAAGAATAAAAGAAACAATGTGAAGGTATTTCATGGATATAATTCCCAAATAAAATCGACCTTTCTTGTCTTTCTATTATACCAAATCCACGGTTGCCGTTTTCTGGTGCTGACAAAAAAGAAAACAGGGCGAAAGCCCTGTTTTCTTTTAAATTACCACCTGTTCCTTGCTCCTCCGCCATCCCTGTCGCCTCTCGGTTCCATTGGCTTGGCTTCATTGACGGTGAGTTTCCTTCCGTCAACTTCCTTGCCGTTGAACATCTCGATGGCTTTCTGGGCTTCCTCTTCAGTAGACATTTCTACGAAGCCGAAACCTTTGGAGCGTCCGGACATCCGGTCGATAATAACGGCGGCTGAAGCAACGGTGCCGGCCTCAACAAAGAGGTCCTGCAACGTCTGCTGAGTCATCCCGTAGGATAAGTTGCCGACGTATAATTTTTTGGCCATTATTTATTTTTACTTTCATGTAAGCGACCCATCTCTTACCCTGCTCTTACGTAGATGCCGCTTATAGCCGCACAACCTCAAGCCCAAGTAGAACCTTACAAGTGATTAAGAGCATAACATATACCATTGAAAGACGCAAGGAGGCAAAAACAAAGTAAAAATAAGGGGTTTTAACTGATTATTTGATTTCTAAAACATTATATTCCTTAGGCCCTCCGCCAGTTTGAACTATTACCTTATCGCCTTCCATGTGATTTATAAGCGCGGCGCCAAGCGGCGACTTGTGGGAAATAAAACCTTTGGACGGGTCAGTTTCGTGCGGACCGAGTATCTGATATGTTTTTTGCACACCGTTTATTTCCACAACCACAATTGAGCCAAGCTGAACCGTGCCAGATATATTCCTGCCCGGTTCTATTATCACCGCCCGCCTTATCTGGCTTTCAATGCTTAAAATCCTTCCCTGCGCCCGCCGGAGGGTTGATTTCGCTTCTTTGTATTCGGCGCTGTCGGACCGGTCGCCATAGGCGGCCGTCCGCTGGGTTTCGGCGATAAGACCCGGCATCTCCTCTTTGAGGCGTGTAAGTTGTTCTTTCGAACGCCTAAGACCCTCTGCGGTCAGATGGATAGGCCCGCCCTGACGGCGCATAATTTCTTCGGCTTTGTTTTTTGATAACTGCATTGTTTAATCATCAATCCTGAAACACTCTATGTAAAGACGGCGGATTAATAATTTAAAAAGGGCAAGGTTCTGCATGCAGAACCTTGAGTTGCCTTTTGGACGTGAATTTTCCTTATCAGCGCTGCAAAAAACGAAAGAGCACCGAATCTTCTGGGAGAACAATTACTTTGTCGCTTACACCGGCGGCAGTGGCGCAGTCTTTACCCATTGGATCCGAATGATAAATCGACTTTTTTCCACATTCGTCGATGACGACTTGTTGATAATGAGGCGATGTAAAACCATCGCCACAGCCAGTGCATTTCAATACTGGCTTGAAATTATTGGCTGGGTTAAACATTTCAGTCTCCTTCATTTTTCAGCATAAAACAGCGGTATTCTGTTAATCAAACGGCTAAGTATTGTAGATATTATATCATATTCTAGGCTATTTTACCGGCTCCAATGCATCGTTTTCTGCGCCGCGTTAAACTGGTCAACCGCGTACTGGTATTGCATTCCTATCCAAATGCCGAAAAAGAGAACCAATATGAAAAGAATCACTGCGGCCAGCTTGGAATACCAGGTTACTTTGTTCCACTCAATATGAAATTTAGTGCGAGATTTTTTCATTCGTTTTCTTCCAATTCAGCTTTATCGAGTTCTTGCGGCAACTCGGGCAACCTTCGCTCGGGCCCGCAAGCAAATTTCCGCATGCTCCGCATTCTTTCTCTTCATCGGCTTCCACTTTTACCTCGACTATTTTCGGCGCTTCAGGCTTTTTGGGCTCTTCAAAATTGAATTCTCTTTGTTCTGGGCTCATTGGTATAGTTTAATTGTAGCATATCATTTTTTGGTTTTTATCCCTTGAAAATATCGTGAATTTGGAATATACTTGAATTATGAACATCAAATCAGCAGAAAAACTTCAGCCGGAAAAAAAGGAATTCAGCCAAGAGGAAATTGAACGGATAAACGAGGCTAAGAAACGCCTTCAGGTTCTTATTGATAAGGCTGACGAAACAGTAGGTATTGCGCTTGGAAACAAGCTCATTCTTGAACTAGACGGCGCCCGCCTTTACAAGTTTCTGGAAAGTATCGCCAAAGAAGCAAATGACATTGAAACGCCTGAAAATAGCGCGGACGAAATTATTTCTTATCTCGAAGAGCTCGGCGAAAGAGTAAAACTTCCTGATGACACCAGAAGAGAAAAAGCTGAAAATCTGATTAAAAAACTTGAAGAAATGGGGCAGGAAAAAGCTTATCAAGAAACAACCGGTGATATAGACAGCCAGATTCAAGGCAGCAAAAAAAGAAAAGGAGGCTTTCTCCGCCTGTAAAAATGTGATTAAATAACATTCTCATATTCTTGAGAATATGAGAATGTTATTTAGTGGTTCCGGTAAATAATTTCCTTTATGCGTTCAACTTCGTCTTTGACCGTCTCGCTGTCGTATTCCCCGCCGTGGGCGGACGTGCCTTCGTACGAGGGCTTTTTCTGGTCCAGATGAAGACTAAAGTTTAAAACATCTTTGTCTTCTTTAAGGTAGATATGAAAACGCGGATAGTCGTGCCCAGCCAACGTTCTGACGCAATTCAGCTCCCCCTCCTGAGTGTATTTGAGCGGTTTGTACCCGATTTCACGCATCAAACTTGGAACGTTGTAGTTGAGGTTATTAAGACGGAAGGTCATCTAAAAAAATTAATTAATCGAAAATTATCGACTTACGCTACATTCTCATATTCTTGAGAATGTTAGAATGTTTTGGTGAAGTTAATGAAACGTTTGCCGTAAGGTGAAAGAGAATGAGCTACTTCTTGACCCTTATATTGTTTGTTAAGCAGACCGGCTTGCACAAGACGCCGAGTATGTTCGGAAATGGTTTTAATGTTGCACCCGAGCGTCTCGGCGATTTTTCCCAGAGTCATGCCGCTGCTTTTATCAATTAAACGCAGAATTTCCAGTCGCCGGTGATTGGACACGCCCTTGAAATATCTTTCCAACTGCTTGGCAGTTTTCATATCATTTTGATTATATCACAACACTGATTCTACAACATTCTCATATTCTCAAGAATATGAGAATGTTGTTTCTTCTTTTTTTCTATTATGACTATGCTCTGAAAGTTTTTTTACAGGCAATAGGCCGCCGAATTTTCCGACGGCGCGCCGCACCATGGCAACACAATTGCGAATATCTGAAACAATGGCGTTCTCCGTCAGTCGAATTACGCGCCAGCCGTGTCGCCGTAAAAATATGTCTTTGTCTTTATCTCGTCCCCGCTGGCGTATACCGGAATGTGCCTTGAGATTATCGCATTCAACGGCAATGAGCCCTCGTTTGCAGACTATCGCAAAGTCAAGACGGTATCGCCTTTTGCCTCCGGATATAAAATATTGAGGTATGGCAGGAATGGCGGCCGATTTTAACGCCCGGCCAACAATTTGTTCGGTGGGAACAACGTGATAGAGCTGGAGAATGTTTTTTGAAGTTAAAAATCTCTTGAGTGTGGCGAAACCGAAAGAAACACGCCTTGGCGGCGTATTTTTAATCGGCTGGGGCAAATATAGAATGCGGCCGATTTGAATCTTGGCATAATCATCGCCAGCGTTCAGATGACTCGGTTCATCCGGCAATAAATCGCGCCGCTTTACCGTGTGATAACGCAAAACTCGCGCGTAGAAACGAATACATTTCCCTTGCCGACCAAAGCGTGCTGGTTCATAAAATGCCAAATAATTAAATTTCCGCCGCGGCATCTTGGAAACCGGGATTCTATACCAATGGTCGCGGCGGAGAATTGCTAAATCCTGCTTTTGTTTAAGCATGCACACCAATACAATTTCGTTCTGCGCTTTAACTTTTCCCATTACGATTAATTTGCTTCTCAAAACATTCTCATATTCTTGAGAATATGAGAATGTTTTGATCACTGGCTTATCAATCTGAAGTAGGCGTCGGAGGAAACTTCGGGCTTCCAGTATCCGTCCGGATATGGATCGTGTACGCTACCGTATATTCCCATGCGATTAGTTGGCGATGGCCCGTCTGAAACTATGAACCAATATGGAGCTGCTTCAAGCGAGACAGGAGAATCAAAAGTAAAAGTGATTTCACCGGGAGCGTCGTACTGTCCGATAGTTTTCGGGGAGCTCATCGCCACAAAAACTCCTAGCGTATCCTCAGCAGTAACAGCGTGAATTTCCACATATGCCTGACTGCAGCAGTAATTGCCGCCGTTCGGTTCCGTATAAAACACTGCCGCGCTGATTGTTGTTGATGCGCCAAACAGGATTTTTTGCGCTCCCCCGGTTGTTCCGATTATTTCGTCGCGGATGAGCTGCGAAGGTAATGGCGCTGGCGGTGGTGCCGGTGTCTCCGCGAAAATCGTCGTCGTAGTGCTGTTGGATAAATTCAAGCTGTCTTCAACCACGAAATTGAATTGATAATTTCTACCTGTATCGGTTGCTGTATAAGCGAAAGAGTAGCTTGAAGTTGCGGTTGAGCTTGTTTCAAAAATCAAAACGCCAGGAGTTGAAGTGGTAATGTCGTAAATGGAATATTTGTTCGTCGTGGTGGAACCTTCGGAATCAGCCGACGGCAGCCATGAAAAATCGAACTGTGTGGTGGAAGAAGTGTAAACGGCCTGGAAAGAATTTATTGTCGGTGGAGTTCGCGGAGTTGATGTGCTTTGCGAATTGTCCGGAGGCGTGGATGAAGTATTATTCGTGGAAGTAGTATTGGTAGATGAAGATGAATTCTCTGTTGTAGTGGATGAATTGTTGTCAGTGGAAGAAGTGTTTGTTTGTATTTCGTCCGCTGGACTATTTACGGAATTATTCTGTTGCGGAACGCTGACTGGTCCTGAACCGCCAATTGGTATAGAAACTGACGGAGGGCTAGTTGGCGTAATCGGGGTTTCGTTTATCGGCTGAGGTTCTGGATTTATTAGTAATGGCGGTTGAACAAGCGTGTTTTCGGCAACAATAACTTGCGGCTGATTTTCTGGTAACGGCGTTTCTATATTTTGCGGTGTATTATCGGCTGGTATGGCATTATCAAGCGCGGTATCCGCCACGTTTTGTTGTACGGGATTACTATCCGTTGTAACAACATCATTGCTTGGCTGTTCGGAATTGTCGAGGTAACCGGAGATAAGAGCCAGGCCTTTTGAAGAAATATTTGTTGATAGTTGATTTAAGTTTGTATAAACGGTCTCGGCAATTTTAACCGCCGATTGCGTTACTGCCAATGCGCTGTTGTATGTGGTTTGCGCCGCTACGACTGCTCCCCTTGCCGTGGGGTCGGCGACAAAGAAAATCGCTTCTTGCGCGCGATATGAAATACTTTTCTCCGGAGGAGTGAAACAACCGGCTTTAGCGCTATCCGGAATTTCCGTGGCAAGAAGTTTTTTGAGCGCGCTGTCTACATCGGAAACTATTTTGGCCGTGGCGCCGGTAAGGTACACTCCGCTGAAAGAATGGCCGCCATTTCGGTCAGCTGCTTCCGCCGACGTAAGAGAGATATCGATATTCGCCGGAAGCGGTTGCTTAGCTCCAATTTTGGAAGCCGCGGAGGCTTTGACGCGGACGAAATTGATGACTTTGTCGTTTTTGGAAGTAACATATGCCCCGTCCCCTGCAACAAAACTTGCCGGAGTCGCGACATTGTATACGCCAAGCGCGCTTTCCGGTTCACCGTGCTTGGTAAGATAATCGTAGATTTCGTTTGTGTAAAACGTTCCCTGCGAGTGCCCTAAAAGAAGAATTTTGCGCGTTGTAATTTGAGAGTGTATCTGAATAAGAATTGTGTTGCGGTCATAGTCGCTAATGGAAGAATTTAGTATTTGAGATGCTGTTTCCACGGCATCGCCTAATCCGGCGATATGGGATTCGTTGTAGCCGACTATAAAATTAGTAAAATAATCGCCGGTTTTCTTTACATACCCAATCCTTAAGTTATCTAAATCTTTTAGGGCATCGGGATATGTTGTAAGTATTCCATTTATATACACAACTGTAGAGCTATCAGAATTACAACCTGCAAAAACATTATATGGCAACAAAAATATAAATAATATGAAGAAACCAACAAAATACTTCATAGGATTTAATTATAAATTTAGCTACTACATTTAGTTAGTTAGAGATTTCGGATCAATGTCGCAATAATTAGAATTAGGAAGAGCGAATGACGTCATAAATTTCTTAAATAAATCATTTCTAAAATTCTTACGAATGCTTGTATTGAATACAAGGTCTTCTAGGTCGTTAGTTATTTTTGAATCTAAGATACAAACACTAGCCCTTCCCTCTTGTCGTATAACAGCAACCAACGTTTCGCTATTAAAAACATTAACGAACTCATTCTGCAACGCCATCGCGTATTGCAACTCCGCTGCGCGGATTTTGGCGGAACCGGGATGTAATTTGAAAATGGCGAGCTCCACATCGTCGCGGATGCCGTTATTATTGGCGTCAATTCCTTCAACGGTGGAATTGTTTAGTGTGGAATCGGGCGCCGGCGGGAGATTTTGGCTCATAACGTCCGCCAGCGTGATTCTCTGGGCTTGTATTTTCTTGACGACTTCCTGCGTCTTCAGGCGTTCTTGCGCCACCGGTATGCGATAAATAACAAGTCCGATATACAAAGCAAGGATTATATAAAACGGGATTCGGATGATACGCCAGATACGATTCATGGTGGTTATTTCCCGGAAGGTTTTAACTTTTTTAGATTATAGCATATGGGGAAATGCCACAGTGAATATGATATAATGCGAGTATGAATATGAAAGGACTATTATCATTTGAGAAGCTGGAAGGTACCGCTTCTGGCCCCGGCCAAAGCCCAAAGCAAGAAATACCGCCGAAAAAACAAATAACGAAAATTTCTCTTATGGAAAAGGCGAAAGGATTAGTAAAGGAGGAATTTCCTAATTTACCTGAATCTATTACATATTTAGAAGTTGTTTATAAAAAATTGGAAAAAGGAATGAAGGATCGTGGATACGAAGTCATAGAATAGGATTATACAAAATAAAAAAGGAAATCCCGCCGGAGCGAGTTTCCTCGTCGGCGGGATTTTGTTTTCTTG
>CAYHXB010000005.1:18310-30621 GCA_964360535.1 uncultured Candidatus Saccharibacteria bacterium | reverse complement strand
TAGTACACAAGTATTATATCAAATTGGACCTGAATTTTCAAAAAGGTAAAAAATGAGGCCGGAGCGTTGCGAAAGCGGTGGATAAGCGCTTTGCTCGCGGCCTCAAAACTGTCGGCTTGTGACCGACGAATTGGGTGTCAGTAGTGTTCTTTATGGACGTACCCGCTGCGGTCCTTCCAGTTGTTCCCGCGCCAGACCATGGCGTAAATCATCCCGGCGGTAACGCGCTCACGTTTCTTTTTCAGCGCAGAACTGCCCAGGTAAATCTGAATGACGGGTACGCCGCCATTAGTTGATAGCTTCGGCGTGAATTTCACGACTCCTTTCACGCCCTCTACTTCCTGAAGAAGAACTGCGTTGGGCGGCAAACCCTGCTCTTTCTCCAGAACCACGAGGTCAACGCCGGTCGGCTTCTGTCGCGGCGGTACTCCCTTCGGTCTTTTCTTCGTCGGGACTGCGTCCAAGAGCTCCTGCATTAGCAGAAGCAACTTCCATGCCCTACCACCACGGTAGGCGCAAATGTTTCTTGCCAGCGGCTCGCCGAGCCGCTCTGTTCCGATTACCAGACACATAAATCCTCCGGATTTTGATTTTGACAAATAACTGCACCTCCAAGCCAACTTCTTCATTTTACGGCCTGGCCAAGAACAGATTATGCGCTTCGCCAGACAACAAAGGGATATATATGGACTATACCCCAAACAGCGTGACTGTCAACCAGCAGAAATTTACAGCTTAAGCTTCCCGTTCTCCAGCCGGCGGACGATTTTTTCCTTTTCGGAAAAGTTTATTTTTGATTTTTGGACTGCTTTTTGCATTATTGATATCGCTTTGTCGTAAGTCGGCCTGTCCACGGGATACGGAGTCGCATCCTCGCCTCCAAAAGCGAAACTGTAGCGAGCCGGGTCTTCGTATGATGGCTTGGCGCCATAAATTACCTCACCGACCAAAGCCAGCGCCCTGACAGTTTTCGGTCCGACGCCTTCCGTAGCCAGAAATTTTTCGTAGTTCTCCGGTTTTTCGCTCGTCACTTTGGCAAGGATTTTTTCAAGATATTTGCTCCGGCTGAATTCCTCCCGCTCAACGGGGTGATGATGGAATTCCCTGCCCGCCAAATTCAAAACAGTAAACAATTCTCCCTGTCTATTTCCAATAGTAATCGTCTGACTCAATCGCGAAACGTGTCGACGGAGTATCTGTATGTCCTTCATCAAGCTGGTGTAATTGGAGCCGGCCAGCTCTACGCTCAAGGCCCGCGAGCACTCGCTGTTTTTCGCAACCATATTCAAAGACGGAACTTGTATCTCTGAAGTTATGCCGGTGTGCGGTTCGCAAACCAAATCCTTTACATTTTGCGAAAACCAATGATAACGCCTCGCCGTTCCCGCATCCTGGTTCATCCCTTGTTGCACGACCGCCCACGAACCGGAACGCGAAAAGAAAAAAGAATGATGGTATATCTGGAAGCCGTCCTGAATGAGAGATGAATCAACTTTGGCAGCCATTTTGGAATTGTAGGCGAGATTACTGACAACTCCGCCGGACAAACTTAATCTGCTTCCCCATGTTTTTATTTCTTCCGGAGTTCTAAGAGATGTTTTTCCTTTTCCCCCGCAAATAAAAATACCGAGTTCTTTTTCTCTGCCGCGGATTGATTCTTTAAGCGCTGCCGTCAGGATTGTTGTAAGTCCCGAAGCATTCCAGTCGAATGCCAACACGGTTCCGAGCGACTGAAACCACGCCGGATCGGCAATACGCTTTATGAATTCGTCAGGTCCGAGTTCGGCAACCAAAATATCAGTCATATCGCGGCCCAGTTTTACCATGCGCTCAAAAAGCCATCTTGGACAACGGCCGTTGTCTAGAGTAAATGTGGCTACACCTCTCCTCATGGGATAATTATACCCTGCGACTTAGGACGCAAGAAGTCACTTTTTTACGTAAGTACCTATCAATTCCGCCTGCGAAATGATGTGCCCAGCCATTGCCTTTTCAACAGCTTGTTTGTTGGAACCGGCAGGCAAATCTAGCATTGAATCCAGGGCATAAAGCTTGAAGAAATAGCGGTGTTCCCTGTCGGGCGGGCACGGGCCGGTATAGCCGTTCTTGCCAGAACTATTTGCTCCCGCTGTCCCTCCAGGTTCCGTTCCTTCGTTTATTTTCGCCGTTTGCGGAGGAATGTTGAATGCAACCCAATGGTCAAACACTTCAATCCCCATAGATTTTTTCACAAAGTCCGGGATATCCGGGTCGTCCATAATCAAAGTTAAACTTTTGGCTTCAGCCGGGACTCCGCTTATTTCTAATTCGGGATTTATATTTTTTCCCTGACAAGTAAACTTGGCGGGAATGGGTCCGTTATTTTTGAATTCTATGCTTGATATATTCATTGATGATGTTTTTACCGGCGATAAACCTTTCTTCGGCAAAACAAACATGCCGAAAATAATTACCAATATGAATATTATAACATAGAGAAAATATGCTTTTCTTGTCTTCATATTACGCTTTTGATCTCTTTAAGTATCTCTTCCGGCAAAGGCTGTCCCGGCTTTGTTTTGCCGGGATATCGCCAAGCACTAATTACTTTGCGCCGCTTTTTTTCATCCTGAATCATCAGCCAAATTTCATAAGGATGCTTTTCGCTTCCGGCCGACTGCATCATAGCAACAGTGTCCGGCGCGATTCCCTCCTCAATTCTTTTGGGATAACTTATCACCCTTTTTAATCTGCTTTCCGAAAGTCCGTAGAATCGCATCTTGTAGCGGCTGTGGCTAGTCCAATGCAAAGGTTTTGGTTTTCTGACGGTAATCATAAATTATTAAAATCATATCATAATCGACCAAGTGAAATGATCGTAGTTAAAAAGAGAACAATCTCTATTCTCTAATTCGCGCGAATTAGAGAATAGAGAACTTATCACTGGTTTTGATTGTAGCTTTAAAAGCTACAATCAAAAAATGAATATTTTAATTGCTTAAAAGCAAAAATTTTACGCTGAATCAAAAATCCGAAACTGACGGCGTGCAACTCTCAACACTCCTGCTGTATTTGCAATACGGACAATTTTCGCTGGCCACCGGAGATTCGTCGGCATCGGCGGTCGCGCGCGCTTCCAAAAGCGTATTTTCTATCCAGGAATCGTCGCCTTTGTGCGACTCTACGAAAATATCAAAAGGCAAAACTCCCTTTAGTGGCGCGCCTTCATGCGAAGTCACGGCTGACACGGGAAATCCGTTCGCTTTATTAGCTCTCGCAAAAACGAAATATCCGACATCGGAAACTTTGAATCCGTTTCTGCGAAGTAACCATTGGTAAATTTCCATCTGTCGCCTATATGAATCCTGAACAGTGTGCTGATTGGCGCCAGTCGCCTTGTAATCAACGACGATGAGCTCGCCAGCGGGATTCACCCAGACATCGTCAACTGCTCCGAAAACCGTGAAATCCGTTTCTTCGTGGTCATAACGGACGCCGGTAAAGTTATGTCTCCACTCATTGAGCTTCTCGTTCTGGTAAGGAATAGCGTCTATACCGTTCTCAAACATTATCGGGTGCGACTCGGCTTTCTCGCGATAAGCGTCAAATTCCTGCTTCAAAAGATAGTCAATCGCGTTGTTTATGGTGTATGGAAACATTGGCGGACGCTTGATTCCTTTTTTAAGCTCCAGCCAGAAACAGCGCTGGCAGTCGACGAATAAATCAATTTTTGAACGGGAAAGTTTGGTCATAGGGTTATGATAACTTTTCAACCAAAGTTTAGCAAAAAACGCCTGATAAATATGGATTATTTTCTCTTTTTCATCCGTTCCTCTATTTTCTTTACCGCAATTTCCATCCCTACTTCCCGGGGATTTCTCTTTTCCTTAATACTCTTGCTCAAAACAAGATATGTCGCTTTCCTGACTTTCTTGCTGACAAGGTCAAACATTCTCTTCGGATTGTATCCTCTGTATTCCGCGTAAGAAGAAATCACTCCGCCGGCGTTGGCAACAAAGTCCGGAACGATAATAATTCCTTTTTTTCTGCCAGAGGCAGATCCGCCTTTGGCGGAGAAAAGCTCATCTTCAATCTTGTCGCTCATGGGAATATTGCCAGCTTCAACAATAATTTTTGCGCGGATGTATTTTTTATTGAAATTATTAATCACGTCCGTGACCGAAGCAGGTATCAATATATCCACGGGAAGACTCCAAAAATCTTTATCGCTTACTTTGCATTTCGGAAAAGTATCCACAAGCGAAAGTTTGTCCTTAATCACTTTTGCGATGATTTTTTTATCAAACCCGTTTTTTGAAAAAACCGCGCCGCTTCTGTCGGCCAAGGCGGTTATTTTTGCGCCTTTTTCCGTTAAAAATTGATACGCGAAAGTTCCAACATTGCCGAAGCCGTGTATCGCCACCGTGGCATTCTTAAGCGGTATTCCTGCAAGTTCGGCGGCCACTTCCGTTGATTCCACGACTCCGAATCCTGTGCTTCCAAATTCGTGCGGTATGCCGCAGCGTTCTCCTTTTTTCCCAAAGACACTCATGCACACGTTAGCCGGCTTGCCCGTGGCCGTTCGCCAGTTGCCGGTCGCTTCAACGAACCATTTCATCTCTTCCTCCCCGCTGTTTACATCCGGCCCTGCGATATATTTTTTCGGCATAAAAACGGAAATTGCCCGCGCAAAGCTTTGAACGAATTTTTTCTTGAGCTCTGTGGAACCGCCCTTCCACACAATACCTGCTTTAGCCCCGCCAAACGGAATGTCGGCAAGAGCGTTTTTCCAAGTCATTGTCCGGGCTAATCTGTAAACCTCTTCAGCAGACACATCTGGTGTCATTCTTATCCCTCCCTTGCCGGGACCAAGCGCAGTATTATCTATGACCAAAAATCCCTTCATTCCTATTACTGGGTCGTAAACTTCAACCACGTATTCCGGGCCAAATTTGTCTTTTATTATTTTGATTTCCATTTTTTTATTCAGCTATGAATTATAAGGCTTACTTCAGCATTCCTACAACCGTTGCTATTCGGCCTTCAGGCTCGCCGGAAGAACCAGAACGGTAATGCGAGAAAAAATTCATATTCCTGCCGGTATCTATATCGCTTATTTCTATGTTTTCTTTTTTGATGCCCGCAGAAATCATTTGTTCAATGTTATAACCGACCAAATCTATTGATTTACCGCCGCCCGGCAAATCCGAGACAAATCCGTTAAAAACTCTTTCGTCAGGTATTCTTTTTTCAAATTCGTCTCCGCTGAAAATATACGATTTCTTTTGAATGCATGGCCCGATTCCGACGACAATATTTTCTGGCGATGCACTACATTCGCTTTTCATCCTTTCAATTATTTTTTTAATGAAATTCTCCGGCGTGTTTATCCTGCTCAAATGAGCCAGAGCCAAGACGCCATTTGCCGAGTCATGAAGAATGATGGGCAAGCAATCTGCAGTTAAAACGAGGAGAAAAACACCTTTTGATTTGGTAAGCAAGCAATCAACGGGTATTTCTTCTTCGCCTTTTGAGGATTCGCTTACAAACGCGATTTCGGTACCGTGCTTCAAAAACATCGCTGCCGAATCCTCGGGGTTTACGCCCAATTTCTCAAAGAACGCTTTTCTATTTTTCAAAACTTCTTCGCGTTCTCCCCAAACAAACGACATATTGCCGTCTCTTACGTCCGAAAAGCCGTGAACCAAATCCGGAATGTTTTTTAATTTATCTAGTTGATACATTTTATTTTGGCGTTGCCTATGCCTTTTCTAATCATTGATATTTTCCCGCTTTTTATGGAAATAAGCGTTGACGATTTTGATTTGAGCTTTCCTCCGTCCACATAAAAATCTACATTATCCCCAAAATACTTCTGTGCTTCTTTTATTGTTTTCGCAGGCTGTTTGCCTTCGAAATTGGCGCTCGGCGCAATAAGAGGCCCGGTTTTATTTAAAAAACGGAGCAATGCAGGCGCATCTGGTACGCGGAAAGCAATTGCTCTTTTGCCGCGGTGCAAATGCGAAAATTTCTTTGATTTGCAAGGCAGAATAACGCTTACCGGCCCGGGCCATAATTTCGTCAATAGCTTATAGCCAATAGGATTTAGGGCGACGCCAAATTTTTTCAAATCACGCGAAGAACCGATAAGAACGATTACTGGCTTATTGGAACTTCTTTTTCGCAAACGATAAACTTCGTTAACCGCTTTTTTGGATAATGCCGAACAAACTATTCCGTAAATGGTATCCGTCGGAATAACGCCGATTCCGTTTTTAGAAATTATTTTGGCGGCTTCCGAAGAAAATTTCATTTTATTTGATAAATTACGTCTTTTCTTTCAACAACTATTTTCCAGCCCCTTTTCTTGGCTTCGCGGTAAAGAGCAGAATTTGGATTAAAACAAATCCGATTCTCAACCATTTTCAAGAACGGAATATCGGATCCAGTATCTCCTACTCCAATTGAACCCTTAAGTGTCAGATTTTCTTTTTCAATCGCGCGCTTCAAGATTTTTGCTTTATCAAAAATAAGCTCTCTGTGAAGCATTCCTCCAGTAAAACGTTTTTTAGCGTCCAGTTCCAGAAGTCCTCCATAAACTTTGTCAAAACTCATCTGCCTTCCGAACCTGCCGACCACGTACATCGGCGAATGCGAAATGGCCAGAAGATAATAACTTTTCTTTTTTAGTTTCTTGGCCAAATCGCGCGTATATCTGTAAACACGGTCTTTGCGGAAAGAAACTACTCTTTCGACAACTGGCAAAAAATCCTTTTCTTTTACGCCTTTTATGCCTATATGAAAAGCTTTTACGACCGCGTTGATATATTCCTCGTAAGAACCTTTGCGCTCGATCCAGCTTTCTTGTTCGTGGCTGTAAATTTTTCTTATTTTCTCTGGGAAAACGCCGGCTAAAATAAGCCCCTCGGTCAGTTCAATAACCAAGCTGGAACGGAAAATTGTGCCGTCAATGTCGAACACGGCGACTTTTTTATGGTGAGTACGTCGAACCAGCGTTTTTTTCTTTATCTTAGTTTTCATTTCATTTTGGACAGCGGGCATTTTTCGTGCGCGTGAGGTCTTGCCGGGCAGTATTTGCGCCCGTAATCTATCAAAAGATAAGTGAAGCCGAACCAATCCTTCTTCGGGACGATTTCCATCAAGTCTCGTTCTATTTTCACCGGGTCGTCATGATTAGTCAGCCCAAGTTTTTTGGAAAGCCGTATTACATGAGTGTCAACTGCAATCCCTTCCACCACGCCGTAGGCATTTCCGAGAATGACGTTAGCCGATTTTCTGCCGATGCCAGGCAAGGTCAGCATCTCGGCCATCGTTTTTGGAACTTTGCCGCCGAATCTTTTTTTGAGCTCTTTGGCCGCGGACAGGATATTCTTTGCCTTGTTTCTGTAAAATCCGGTTGACCTTATGTCTTTTTCGAAATCTTTCTGTCTAGCTTTAATATAATCTTCCAGTTTCCTGTATTTTTTGAAAAGTTTTTCGGCGACTTCATTCACTTTTTTGTCCGTGCATTGAGCGGATAAAACTACAGCCACAAAAAGTTCCCAGTTATTGGAATAATTAAGGGCGATTTTCGGCTTCGGAAAAAGCGGCTTAAGTGCCCTGATTACTTTGGCAACCTTAATCTTTCTCTTATTTATTTCCGTCCGCGACAGTTCTTTTTTCTTCATTATATAAGCAATAATAAGCGATTTTAAGCGTTTAAGGTAGCTGTGTATTTTATTACTTGCATAATTTTTCAAAGTTTGTTATGATATGTCCTGTTTTTTGTCATCAACCAAACCAAAAAGAGAAGAGGAAGGAAAAATGCATAAAAAGAGATTTTCGGAAATACTCGGTGAGCATGGGTTCAGTGAAGAACGAATCAATGCTCTGTGGGGCTCTTACAGGATACGTCTCGACGAAGAAGTCGTGCAGAACATCGCGAGACTACTGGCGCCAATAAGCAGAGAGGTGCAGGCAAAAAACTGATATTTCCGGAACAAAACAAAGCCGTCCAGCTTATAAACTGGCGGTTTTTAATTTAAAAACCTATTCCAATTCCGCAGCAATCAAGCCATATTTCTTTATTTTTTCGGCGTATCTGGGAAAACCAAGCCACATTTTTTCAAGTTCTTTTTTAGTTTTTAAATCAGGACTTATATCTTTAACTTTATATTTTTTAAGCAAACCTGCGGGCGTTTTGAAAACTTTTACGGCGCTGGCGCGCTTTTTTAATTTCTTGCCACAGCAAACAAAAACGAGTGCATCCCCTGCTTTCATTGCGCGATATTTCGGAGTCGCCGCCCGCGTTTCTACTTTCTTTTTGCCGTTTTTTATCGCCTCGAAAATATCCTTGTCGGATTCTCTGATTCTTAATGTGAAGGATTTGCCGGGCATAACATTTTAGACTACTTGCAAAATAATTCTACCAGTTGTTTCATGTTTTCTAAGAATTTATCCGGATGATTTTCTATTTCTTTCAATAAATCCTTCTTTAAAAACCATTTTATTGATTCGACTTCTCTTCTGTCTATGATAAATTCATCGATGGGTTTATTTATTTCTAGCAAATACCATTGGCCAAAATAATTATATTCTCCAGATCTTCTTATTTTGGGTCCGGTCAGCGGTTTAATATTTTTTAACCCTATTTCCTCCTCGGCTTCTTTAACTATGTTATCCTTATAATCTTCTCCTTCCTCAACCGTACCCGCTACCGACGGGCCCCATTTCCCAGGATTGTGAGATTTGGTAAAAGCTCTTTGTGCCAGCAAAATTTCTCCATTGCTG
Organism: uncultured Candidatus Saccharibacteria bacterium; assembly: GCA_964360535.1. GTDB lineage: Bacteria > Patescibacteriota > Minisyncoccia > UBA6257 > 2-01-FULL-56-20 > JACQKT01. Next base: position 21,852 of record CAYHXB010000005.1, on the reverse strand, counting down.
TTTGTAATCCATAAAGCCGATACTCGGTAGATATCTTCTTTTTTTACCGAATCTCGGTCTTTATAGCCGATGATATTGTCGCCTTCGTCAACAATCGGAATTTTGGGTTTCATATTTTTATCATTACGCGACATGACATTTTTTACAATCGGTAGCGAGGAGTAAAGTAAAAATTTATTTTTATTTTAGCCGAGCGACCCGATTGAAGCGTTGTCATGAACCATGACAACGCTTATACTTCTTCCCTGACCCACACGGACAAGGGTCATTTCTTCCGATTTTGTCGTTCGGCATTGAGTCAATTGGACGCGGTCGCTGAACAACTTGAGTCTGCGGACTGTTAGCGTCAACGCGCGCTAACTTAAAAATATTCATAAACACCCACGCATTGAAATTGTTCCAGAAATCCTTGAAAAGGCCGTGGGCTTCATGGCGGTATTCAACTACAGGATCCCTCTGCCCATAGGCGCGCAAACCGACTGATTCGCTCAATGCTTCCAAATCTTCAAGCTGGCTCATCCAGAGCAAGTCAAGAATGCTCAACAGCCGGTTTTTGGAAAGCGGGTCTGTCGATATGTCGTTGCTTCTTTTTTCCAAAAATGCCGAGAGTGTCTCAAAATCCGTTTTTTCCGGATAGGCGTTTTCCTTGTCGGTCAGCCCGGCTTCCTCAAACATTTTCTTTAATTCCTCGTCGGGAACAGATGGCTTGTCGCGGTTTTCGCCGAAAATATTGTTTTCAAGATATTCTTTTACGGCGCCGGAAATCAACGCTATAACGTCTTCCTTATTCATACTCCCGAGAATTTTCTGGCGTTCTGCGTAGATGCTTGTTCTCTGGCGGTTCAAAACATCATCGTATTCGAGTAGGCGTTTCCGCAAATCAAAATTAAAGCCCTCCACTTTCGCCTGCGCCTGCGCTATGACTTTGGAAAGAAATCCCGCCTGAATCGGCTGGTCTTCCGGCAGATTGAAAGTTTCCATCATTCCTTTTATCTTTTCGCCGCCGAAAACCCGCAGCAAATCGTCTTCCAGCGACAGGAAAAACTGCGTCGAGCCGGGGTCGCCCTGGCGTCCGGAGCGTCCGCGGAGCTGGTTGTCTATGCGACGCGCTTCATGGCGTTCCGTCCCGATAACATGAAGCCCGCCGGATTCGCACACTTTGGCTGCTTCTTCCGGATTCGAAGGATTGCCGCCAAGGATTATGTCCACTCCGCGGCCGGCCATATTGGTTGCCACCGTCACGCCCTTAAGCCGGCCGGCTTGCGCGATTATGGCGCCTTCGCGTTCGTTGTTCTTGGCGTTCAAAACCTCGTGCGGAATTCCCGCTTCCGAAAGTTTTTGCGAAATAAGCTCGTTTTTTTGGATTGAAGTCGTGCCGACAAGGACCGGCTGCCCCAATTCTCTCTTTTCCTTTATTTCTTTTACGACCGCCTGCCACTTCGCTTCGGCGTTCTTGTAAACCAAATCGGCCATGTCTTTGCGCGCGAGCGGTTTGTTTGTCGGAACGCTTATTACTTCAAGATTGTAAACTTTATGAAATTCCTCGGCCGATGTCTGCGCGGTTCCTGTCATTCCGGATATCTTTTTGTAAAGACGGAAATAATTCTGGATTGAAATTTTGGCGTATGTCCGTGATTCCTGTTTGACCTGGACGCTTTCCTTGGCTTCAATGGCCTGATGTAGCCCGCCGCTGTATCGCCTCCCCTGGAGCATGCGTCCGGTGAATTCGTCCACGATTATAATTTCGCCGTTCTTTACGACATAATCCTTGTCGCGCGTAAAAATAGCTTTTGCCTTCAAACTTTCTTCAAGATAATGAACCAGGCGCAGATTTTCCGGAGCGTAAAGATTGACGACGCCGATGAATTTCTCCACTTTGGCGATTCCTTCTTCCGTCACGCTGACCGTCCTGAATTTTTCTTCAACCGTGTAATCTTCGTCGCGCTGCAGCTTTTCGGCTATCCTGGAAAAAATCTTGTAAAACTCGCTTGATTCCGCGTCGGGGGCCGAAATGATAAGCGGTGTCCTGGCCTCGTCTATCAGAATGCTGTCTACTTCGTCGATAATGGCGAAATTCCTGACGCCCTGCACCTGGTCCTCAAAATTATAGGCCAGGTTGTCGCGCAGATAATCGAAACCGAATTCATGATTCGTTCCGTAAACAATGTCGGCCACATAGGCCTCCCTCCTTGAAATGGGCTTCAAAAATTCCTGCTGGACAAGAAATGCTCCAGTTTCTTCGCTTTCTTTGTCTATAAGTTCGCGCGCGTCCTCGGCCACTTTCCATTCCGGGTCATAAAGAAAAGCTGCGTTCGGCACAAGACAAGAGACTTTTAGGCCCAAGGCCGCGTAAATTCTGCCCATCCAGACGGTATCGCGCCGCGCGAGATATTCATTGACTGTGACAATATGCGTTCCGTTATCTGAAAGCGCGTTGAGATATGCCGGAGCCACGGCCGCCAAAGTTTTTCCCTCACCGGTTGCCATTTCCGCGACTGCTCCGCTGTGTATGACCATTCCTCCGGCAAGCTGCGAATCGAACGGTCGTTGTCCTAGCGTGCGCACTGACGCTTCGCGAACCGCTGCGAAAGCTTCAGGAAGAATTTCTTCCAGTGTTTCGCCGTTTTTAATTCGCTCTTTCAATTCGGCTGTAGAATTTTTAAGTTCTTCAGCCGATAGAATTTTAAAATCGCCCTCAAGGGCGTTCACTCTTTCGATTGTCGATTGAAGTGATTTTATGTGGCGCTCATTGGGGTCGCCGAAAATTTTTCCCAAAAATGACATTTTTGATTAAAAGCGCGCATCTTTCGAAAGACGCATATCTTTTTTAGCCGAGCGTTCGTCGCGTCTTCCTTTGGAAACGAAATGTTCTTTGAAATTAATGATTTCTCTTTTCAATTCATCTTTCAAAATATCAATCGCGGCTCGCGCGTTTTCTTCATTCGCTTCGGCCCGCAAAAGAGTTTTGCCGAATTTTAAATTTCCCTCGGCGCGGAAAATAAGCCCTTTGTGGTGGTGTTTTGTCGTCCGGGAAATTTCTACGAGTATTACGGCATCTCCCTTGCCTTCAAGTTTTTCCGCTATTTTGAAAAGGGGCTTAAATTTGTTTTCTATATATGTTTTAATGGTCGGAGTAAGCTCCACTCCGGTGGCTTCCATGGTTATTTTCATATCTTTATTTTACCCCCACACCAATTTAAGTGCAATTATTATCTTATGAATCTTTGTAGTAATTGGTGTTTGGGGGTGGGGTTACACATTTAAAAACAAAAACTCCCGCCTAATTTTCCGGACAAAGGTATTTAAACCGGAAAATTAGACGGGAGTTTCAAAAAGACTATATTCTCCTTTTGGCAGTCTTTTTTGCTTTTTTCTTAGCTGCTTTTCTTTTTGCCATTTAATTATGAAACTAAATTTTTTATCGGGTTCCTCGACCTTTGTACCCGCTAAAATTTTTCTTCATAAGCGGGCGTACCCAGTGTTGTTGCTAATCTTTGTTTCCTGAATAAATTATATGAAGTTACACTTCATTAATCAGGGCG
>CAYHXB010000005.1:0-18210 GCA_964360535.1 uncultured Candidatus Saccharibacteria bacterium | reverse complement strand
CTCGGCTGAGATAAAAATTAATAAATTTTTATCTCACTCCTTACTACTGATTATATGAAGCTGTGCATCATTAATCAGGGCGCTCGGCTGAGATAAAAATTAATAAATTTTTATCTCACTCCTTACTACTGATTATAGCAAAATGATTTTTCAAAATTCAGTCGAAGCTGTGGATAACTCTGTTTCTCGGCAAAATAAAATATTTTGCCGCGCGAAATATTTTTAAGCAGAAATAATTTCTTCTTCAAGATCGATGCCAAATTTGTTTTTTACTTCCGTTTTCACGAGATTAATGAGATTTTTCACGTCGGAAGACCTTGCATTGGATACGTTAACGATAAAATTAGGATGTTTCGGCGAAACCATCGCTCCTCCGCAACTCAATCCTTTCAATCCCGCTTCCGAAATTATATAAGCCGCGGGAACTACTGGAAAAGGATCTGTCTTTATGGATTTTTTGAACCTTGCAATCTGACTTTCTGTTATCTTTCTTACATCAACGTTCTTAAAAATGCTTCCGGCGTTTGGGTGTTCCATAGGATGGTGCTCGCGGCGGTAAGAAATCTTTTCATTTATGCTGTTTTTTATTTTTTCAGAATCGCCTTTCGCCAAGCCGAAAACAGCGGAAATTATTATTTCTTTGTTATAACTTCGTGAATTTTTTCCGCCCAAGGCGGATCCCTGCCCGTCCTGCTGGCGGGCGCCTCTGGCGGAGAAAACACTCTGGCGATAACCAAACTCGCAACCGGAAACATTTCTTTCTATTTCTTCAAGTTTTGAAATATCCAAGCTTCTGACTTTTTCAACGGAATCTTTTATTTCTCCTCCGAAAGCTCCTGCGTTCCCGCGAATCGCGCCGCCGACGGTTCCAGGCAATCCTCCGGCCCATTCCAAACCGCTTAAACTATGCTCGGCCGAAAAAGAGACAAGAGCATGCATTGATGTTCCGGCTCCAACAGATATCTCTTCTCCGAAAATTTCTAAAAAATCAATTGACGGCTTAAGCACCAATCCTGAAAAACCTTCATCACCGATAAGGAAATTGGTTCCGCCACCGAGCACTAAAAATTCCAGATTTCTTTTTTTGGCTTCTTCAACGGCTTCTTTAAGTTCATTGGCGGTTTTCGCTTCAAAAAAATAACGGGCCGGGCCGCCTATTTTGTAGCTTGAAAATTTCGAAAGAGGAACGTTTTCTCTGAACATATTTTTTAAATCATAAATCCGAAGCACGAAATCTGAAACAAATTCAAAATTTACAAATCACAAACGTTTGAAATTTGAGATTTGAATATTGTTTGTAATTTCGATTTTGGAATTTGAAATTTTATCGAGTGAGCGGCCGAGGTGACCTCGTATTATGTTTGTTTAAATGAGTGCGCTTCGACCGCTCAAAGAAATGATAAACCATTAAAATTGGAAGTTCAAAAAACAAATCCTCCGCCTAGGGCGGAGGATTCGCAAACATAATTGAAGGGTATGCCTCAGTCGATATCGTCGTTGAGGTATACTCACACTCATTCGCTAAGATTATAGCATAATTCGCGCGGATTAGTCAAATTTTTTGAAAACCACATACTTGTATCCTATGAAGTTCCACAGGAAAACGCAGAGAATTCCGGAAATAGGCGCAACTAGATTAACTGTCACATTGGCCGGAATGAAGCCTAAATTCATCGTCCGCACAGCCGTTGCCACGCCCACATTTAGAAAACCGCCGATAATGGCTATGGAATAGAATTTGAGAACTTCACCTGCCTGCGGCTTGGCATTGGCGCCGAAAGTCCAGTATTTATTCCAGAAAAAGCTGTTTGTTGTAGCTGACAGGAAAGAAATAGCCTTAAAACCAGCGAATACGGACGCCCCGGGCAAAGTTCCATACAAAAAGGTTTGCAGATTGAAAATTCCCAGGTCAACGAAAGAATTAAGCACTCCGACAGAAGCGAATTTGGCGAACTGGTAAAGAACCGGGATAAATTTGCTTGCGAGATAAAAAATGAAAAGCGCGGACGGCGCCCCGAACAAAAAAACCAAAAACGCGATGATGCGAAGTTCGAAAAGAGGCATGGCCGACAAACTTTCTATTCCTGCCGAAAAATTGGAAATTATCGGCTGGCACAAAAGCCCGACGGCCGCGCCGATTGTCAGCGACAAAAATATGTCTCTTCTGTTCATTTATTCCAACGAATAGGTTACCGAAACGTTGATTTTCAATTCCTGCGTTCCCGGTTCTATGGTCGGCGCCGAAGACGCGCCAGCTCCGCCTATTCCCATAGCGGAACTTCTCTCAAAGGAAGGCATCGAATAATTCTGGTATTCGCTTATGCTTACAACTCTTCCGATGCTCGCTCCGTTAGCCGAAGCCATTTCCACGGCTTTGGCTTTTGCTTTTTTGAAAGCGTCTTCGCGGGCCTGCGCCAAAACTTTGTCAGGGTCGTCGACTTTAAATGAAATGTTTCCCATCTGATTTACTCCGAGCGGAGTCACTCCGGCAATAACTGTGGCAACTTTTTTAAGGTCGCGGACTTTTACGAAAACCGTTTGTGTCAAAGTGTAATTGTAAATGTAACTGCGTCCCGTGTTCTTGTCGTAGCTGTAATTCGGCTGAAGGTCGTAATTGGTCGTTTTTATGTCCTTTGCGTCTACTCCGTTAGATTTTATGTTCTCTATCACTGCAGCCATCTTGTCGTTGTCGACCGAAGAAAGTTTTTCCGGATTGATTCCCTGGGAAACTACCGAGAAATAAACCTCGGCTATATCCGGCGAAACCGTTGTTTTTCCTTCCGCTGTAACCGTCAAAATATGCGCCGGCGCGAACGATTCGCCGAATTTACTAATCGCAGGCATTACGAAGAAGAACATGTTTATGATTGCGACTCCGATGAAAACGTCCAGCAATATCCAAAAGTATTTTTTTGATTGTATATTTTCCATTTTATTTATTTGTGTTTTCGACTATTTTATTAAATTCCTCAGCTTTCAAACTGGCGCCCCCGACAAGGGCTCCGTCTATTTCATTATATTGTAAGAAACTTTTGGCGTTTTTTGAAGTAACAGAGCCGCCGTAAAGGACTTTGGCTTTCGAACCGGCAATACTTTTGATAAACCTTGCCATTTCAACAGTTTCTTCCGGCTTGTCGGGTTTCCCGGAACCGATTGCCCAAATCGGCTCATAGGCGATTATCATACCTACCGGAACTCCTTTTAGGTCATTTTTGAGCTGTGTTTTGACGAAATTCTTTGCGGCCGCCAATCCCTTTTTTCTTGTTTCAAGATGTTCGCCGACACAAAGAATCGGTTTCAGTCCGGCTTTCAGCGTCGCTTTCATTTTTTTATTTATCATTTCGTCGGTTTCTCCCAGCATACGGCGTTCGGAATGGCCGACAATCACATATTTAACGCCTGAGTTTTTGAGCATAGCCGGGAATACCTCGCCGGTACGTGCTCCTTTGTTCTCCCAAAAATCATCCTGCGCTCCGAGTTTGGCGTGCTTAATAACTTTTTTTACAACAGCAAGGAAAGGAAACGGTGGCGCGATAACAATTTCGTTCCCCGATTTTGAAATCCCCTTTTCAGTTCCCTTGGCGAGTGAAACCGCCTCTGACGCAGAATCGGGATTCATTTTCCAATTTGCAATTATTAGCTTTTTATTTTTCATGGATTCATTTTCTTCCCGATTTGTCTAAAAATTCAAGTGTTGACGCAGAATTTTTAGCAACAAATCGCAATCCGCCAAAGCAAAGCGGCGGCGGGCAATTTGCGACTATCAATTTTTTCATCGCCTTAATTTTAGCACAAACGATGAATGAATCTTTTATTCCACAGTCACCGACTTCGCTAGATTCCTCGGGCGGTCCACATCCAGTCCTTTGGCAATGCCGAAATGATATGCGAAAAGTTGAAGAGGAATCACTGACAAAAGCGGAGTCAGCATCTCAAGTGTTTTTGGAATGTAAATTACATCGTCGGCAATTTCTTTTATTTTTTCGTCTCCCTCTGTTGCGATAGCGATAATAGGCCCGCGCCTGGCTTTCACTTCCTCAATATTGGAAATCATTTTTTCGTAAACCGAATCATGCGGAGCGATAAATACCGAAGGGAAATTCTCGTCTATCATTGCGATTGGCCCGTGTTTCATCTCCCCGGCGCTGCATCCCTCGGCGTGAACGTACGAAATTTCCTTAAGCTTGAGCGCTCCCTCAAAAGCCACTGGTAGATTATATTTTCTTCCGAGATAAAGAAAATTGCCGAATTTGCTGTATTTTTTCGCCAGTTCCGCGATTGATTCGCTTTGCTTCAAAATCCTTTCCATCAGCTCCGGAATCTTTTTAAGCTCTTCTGCAATTCGTTTTCCGGTAACCAGAGACATATCCCGCTGGCGTCCAAGAAGAAGCGTAAGCAAGGCGAAAATAGAAACCTGCGAAACGAATGCTTTAGTGGAAGCAACGCCGATTTCAGGCCCGACATGCTGGTACACTCCGGCATCGGTGTCACGCGCAATCGTGGAACCGACTGTGTTTACTATACCAAGCGTCAATATTCCCTTTTCTTTGGCTTCGCGGAGCGCAGCAATGGTATCAGCAGTTTCTCCAGATTGTGAAACGGCGAGAAATACGTCTCCATCGCGGAAAACAGGTTTCCTGTATCGGAATTCGGAAGCGAGGTCCGCTTCCGCCGGAATACCGGCATATTCCTCAAGCATATATTCGCCGACGCGCCCCGCATAATAGGCGGTGCCGCATCCGGATATAAGAATCCTTTTCGCTTTTTTCAGCTGTTCAGCAACTTCGGAAAGTCCCCCGAGATTAGCCAGTCCTTCTTCAACTATGAGACGTCCTCTCAATGAATTATTTATGGCTTCCGGCTCTTCAAAAATTTCCTTGAGCATGAAATGAGGATAGCCGTCTTTTTTTGCGAGCTCCGGAGACCAGTCAATTACGTGATGCTCTTTTTCAAGCTGGTTCATTTCTAGGTCGTAGACCTTGTGCCCAGACGGAGTTAGTACGGCCATTTCGCCATCATCCAGATAAACGACATTTTTGGTGTGTTTTAAAACAGCTGCGGCGTCGGAAGCCACGACATATTCGCCGTCGCCTAGCCCGATAAGTAACGGACTGAAATTGCGAGCCGCGATAAGTGTTTCTGGTTCTTCCGAGTTTAGAACAACAAGCCCGTAAGTGCCGCGTATTTTTTTGAGAGCCAACCGGACAGCATCCGTGAAAGAATTATTTTTCATTTCTTCCTCAATCAAGTGCGCTATGGTTTCCGTGTCCGTCTCTGATTTGAATTCATGCCCATTTTCCAAAAGTTCTTTTTTAAGCTCTTTGTAATTTTCTACGATTCCGTTGTGAGCGAGCCATATAGTTCCCAGGCAATCCGAATGAGGATGAGCATTGGCTTCTGTAACCCCGCCGTGAGTCGCCCAGCGCGAATGAATTATGCCGAGTTTTCCGGGAAATTTCCTGCCCGCTATTTTTTTGACGAGCGCTTCCACTTTCCCTACGGCTTTCTCGCCGGCGACGGAACGGTAATCGCCGACAATTGCAAATCCTGCGGAATCATATCCGCGGTATTCAAGATTCTTTATCCCGTCCATCAGCACGGGAAGCGCTTCATCTTTTCCTACATATCCGACAATTCCACACATCAGAGCAAAGAGAGAATTACTTTGGCGAGCTTGGCCTGGCTGTGCCTTATAAGGCCACCGGAATCAAGAAGGTCGGCCAGAATATATTTCGGCTTTTTATTTTTCGGATTGAGCCCGTCCGGACTTACAAATTCGGCCTGTTCTTTTTTATATTTCCTGATAACAGACGCTTTCGGCTTTTTGCTGTTGAAAATTGCATAATCGAGAACTTTTTTGCCGAGATAATCCTCGATTTTTTCTACAAAGTCATTCGCAGAAAAATCATGCGTTTCGCCGAATTTGGTCATAAGGTTCGATATATAAACTTTCTTTCCTTTTGAAGCTCTTATGGCTTCGGGAACACCTTTGACCAGAAGATTCGGTATGATGCTCGTATAAAGGTCGCCAGGGCCAAAAATTATCAAGTCTGCGTGATGAAGAACTCTTTTAACACTCGGATTCATTTTGGCTTCCGGCTGGAGCCAGATTTTTTTAATCGGCATCCTTACGGAGCTCCTGGGAATATCTATCTGTGTTTCGCCGCGGAGCATTTTGCCGTCCTCAAGTTCCGCGTAAAGACGAACGTCGTCGAGCGTTACCGGAACAACTTCGCCGTTGATGTTTAAAAGTTCCGACGCTTCGCGGAGGGCAGTCGTAAAATCGCCGGTAATTTTTTCAAGAGCCGCAAGAAAAAGATTGCCGAAGCTGTGGCCGTGAAGCCCGCCTTCTTTGAAGCGATAATTAAAAAGTTCGCGTAAAATTCCCTCTGAATCCGAAAGTGCCACAAGCGCGCGTCTGATGTCTCCCGTCGGCAAAACACCGTACTGGTCGCGGAGCATGCCAGTGGAACCGCCATCGTCAGCCATGGTAACTATGGCGCTTAAATTAACCGGATATTTTTTTAGGGCGCTAAGCACCGTAAAAGTCCCCGTGCCGCCCCCTATTACGACTACGTGTTTCATACGCTTAAAAGTATCATCAATCCGAGGGAAAAAGGCAATAATGAGGCGGTTTTAAAAAACGAACAGGGTGTGGATAATTTTTATAATCAACCGGCTTCCTCAAACAATTTTATTGACGAACCAATATCTGTTCTGAAAATAGAACTTGATTAATTTTCTGATTGGGGCGTCAAGAATTCTTTACAAACTTACTTATTATTCTCTGAATTCTTTTAGGAGAATCGTTTACTAAATAGACGTAGGGCAATCGCACCACTTTTCCCATATCACTTATTTCCTCTTCAAAACGATAAAATATTTCTTTATCGTTTAAAGCTTTTTTTCCTTTCTTTGCCTGTTCGGTCTCCCGAGAACAGATTCTCTTATATAGCTCTAGAAATGACGGAACGATGAGATATATAAAAGTTATACGTATAGATTTAGGAAGAGATTTAAGCAAGGCAATAGATGAAGCAATGCTTTTATCCATATACATAGGAATTTTTCCGTCTTGAAGCTTTTTAATATCGCTTTTCAGAATTGCATGCCATGCTCCATTTCTCTTATGAGGATGGAAAAGAAGCCCTTCCTTGCGCCATTTTAAAAATGTCTTTGTGTCAGTGAATACATTTTCAGAATTTTTTTCATTAAAACGGCGGGGGCGCGTTACTACATTCGGCAGTTTTTTAAAACCGGCGTGTTCTAAAACCTTTGAAACTGTCGTTTTGCCAGACCCGGAAATACCCGATATTATCCACTTACGAGAAGGTTTTAATCTTTTTATTGACTCTTTTTCTAATAAGCTGGGAAATGTTTTAGAAACGGTTCGCTTTTGAGCAATGCCAAGGGAAACTCCTATTTTCCCCAAAGTAGCACCGTAATCTTTCTCAAGAGTTGTATAAGTTTTTTTCATGGTGAATTACCTTTATAATAATAACAATGTCCAATAAAGCAAAACAGGAAGAGGTATATGATCTCGCGGATTTTAGGGATAAAGTCATTCGTTCAGGCACAAAAAAAGATGCAAGGCGGCTCAGTCTTTTTACCCGAAGCGTCCATATATTACTAGAAAACAGTCAGGGGAAAATATTGATATGCAGGCGCCCGAAAAATAAAAAGACCTATCCTGATAAAATTACCTCTTCTGCGGGCGGGCATGTTGAACGTGGCGAAAGTTATAAGGTTGCGGCTATAAGGGAACTTAAGGAAGAACTTGGCATCTCAACGCCCATTCGGGATATAGGAAGATTTGACATGGTAAGTCGAACGGAACGAGCCATTCATCATCTCTTTGCGGGGAAAGCCAAGAAGATAATTCCTGATAACCGAGAAATTGTCAGTTTTCGCTTTGCTAAACCAAAAACTGTCGCTCGGGATATAAAAAATAATCCTCAAAAGTATGCTATTCCATTTCAGAAAGCCTTGGATGTTTATCTGAAAGATAAGGAAGATATATTATGGATTGTTGATTTTGACCACACGCTTTTTGATTGGTACAGATTTAAAGATGATTTGGCAAAAAACCTGGAAAGTGTTCTTGGAATCCCAACCTCACAATTTAAGGTAGCAAAGGACAGAGCAGAATCAAGGCGGCGTTTATACGATTTCGGAATTCATATGCGCGAGCTTTCAAAGTTGTCGGGGATTCCTTACGCCGAAATACATCAGGCTGAACAGAATTTCTGTCGGCGACTGCCCAAATATATTTTTCCTGACGCTATCCGATTTCTGCGCGCCGCTCAAAAAACCGGAGTCGTTACTGTTCTTACTTATGGAGACAAGAAAAATCAGAAATTCTTCATAGAAAAAACTGGAATTAAAAATTATTGTGCAAAAATTATCACGGTTTCCTCTAAAGAAGGAAAGAATCTAGAACTAAAGAAAATTATCAACCGATTTCACAAAGTCGTATTTATTAATGATGACCCGAGAGAAACTGAAAAGATTTTCCAACAATTACCATATCCACTGAAAGTCATACTTGTTGAGCGACCGAATGCTAAATATCCCCGTATTCCGAGAAATAGGAGCTATATCGTCGTTCGTAATTTAACAAATATTTTTACTCTCTTGCGAAAGTTTTAATATCATCTGAGAACCAAGTCTCTCGCAAAAATTTGTAGCGCTTACGGGAATCGAACCCGTGTTCTGACGTTGAGAACGTCATGTCCTAACCACTAGACGAAAGCGCCTTATTTCGCTCAAATAATAGCCGTAAATTTCATGTGGAGCAAGGAATCATATTTGTTTTATTGATTGAACTACATTTTCAAGTTTCATTGAGTGCGAGCCCTTCACCAGAATCAAATCTCCCTTCTTGATTGAATTCTGAACAGTGTCTATGGCTTCGTCGGTGGAATCAAAAATCTTTATATTTCTTTTGGCCATTCCGTGATTTCTGGCGGCCTCGGCGATTATTTTCCCTGCCGTGCCTACGGTAACGAGAATATCCAGAAATTGCGCCGCCATGCGTCCGACTCGCTCATGCGCCTCAATGGAATACTCGCCTATCTCAAGCATGTCGCCAAGCACGGCGATTTTTCTTTTTCCCGGCAAATTGCGGAGCGTATCAAGCGCAGAATGCATTGAAAGCGGACTGGCGTTATATGAACTGTCTATTATTGTCGTATCCTTCGCGCCAGGAATAAGTTCCATTCTTGCCGGCGCCGGCTTGTACGATTTCAACGCCTCGGCAATTTTAATAAGATTCAATCCGAAAATAAGACCGACAGCGGCCGCCGCGCCTGATGCGTACGCCTGGGCTTTCCCAAAAGCACCGTCTATCCTTACGGGCACCGAACTGCCTCCATACTCCATTTTAAACGACACTCCTGTCGGCTTTCCATTTTCTGTCCTGTTTTCAAAATTGGCCAGACGCAATTCGGTTCCCCTCTGGAACCCGAAAGTGAAAATATGCGCCCGTGTCCTGTCTTTGAGTTCCATAACAGTTTCGTCGTCGTAATTGAGAACGGCAAAACCCGCGGATGGAAGCTGTTCTATTAATCTCGCTTTTTCCTTTGCGACTTCTTCCGGCCCGCTGAAAAATTCCACATGCGCCGGCAGTTCGCCTACAGCGGTAATGATGCTGATGTTGGGCCGCGCTATTTCAAGAAGCCGTTTTAGGTCGCCGGGCTTGTCGGCTCCGTATTCAAGAACAAGAATCTCGGGATAGCCCTGCCTCTTTTTAATAAGATTGAAAAATCCTATGGAAACCACTTTCAGCCAGAAAAAAGCTTTCCTGAATCTTTTTTCTCCAACGGGAGTATCGTGGCTGACTATTTTAAGCTCTTCATCGGGAAAGTCGCCAATTATGGCAATAGGCAGGCCAAGTTCGCTGTTGAAATTCCCTCTTGAAAATCTCGTCCGGCGGCTTGGGCCTAGCACTGCGGCGACCGCGAGTTTCGTGGAAGTTTTCCCGACGCTGCCGGTAACGCCGATTATTCCCGGCCGATAGCGAAGTATTGTCAGCTGGGCAAGTTTTTTTAGTTTCCAGCGGAGAATTGCGGTTAAAATATTTTTCATTTATTTGTTGTTTTTATATTATATTCCAAATTCTAGATTCTATTTTCTAATTTCTAGATTCTAAATTACAGCCTGTCCGGCGGCACATTGTAATAATTAAAGATGAATTGCGCCAAATCGCGAAACGCCGGAACGACGGTAAGCGCCGCAACCGGAGCTCCTTCCGGCTCATCAAGTTTCATAAGAATTATGAAACGCGGATTTGTGGCCGGGCCGAATCCGACATAGGTGTTGATTACTTTATCACTATAACCTTTCGTTTTTGGGTCGGGAACATAAGCGGTACCCGTTTTCCCGGCAATAGAATAACCGGAAAGTTTCGCGACTGCAGCTTTATCCACGGCCGCGACCATCATCTGTGTAACAAGTTTTGCCGTAGATGAACTAATAATCGTCCCAAGAGATTTCGGCTCAAGAGCATTATTAATGTATGGCCTCATCATTTGTCCGCCGTTGGCTATAACGCTTACTGCGTTAATGAGTTCTATGGGAGTCACTGCTATTCCCTGGCCGAACGAAGCTGCGGCGAAATTGACTTGTGGAATATAAGACGCGAAAAGAGGCTTAAGGTTTCCGCCTACTTCTCCAGGCAGGTCAACGCCGGTTTTATCCCGCAGTCCGAATTTAACTAGATAATTTCTGAAAGTTTCGTTGCCGATTTTACTTTCGGCGAAAATGGCTCCAAGATTCAGCGAATTTTCAATGACATTTGTCATGGTAATCAAACCGTGCGCGCCACGCGTTTTAAAATCATGGTTCTCAATTCTCATGCCGTTTATGGTCACTGCTCCTTTGTCGACATAAGTAGTATCCGGAGTTATTTTACCAATGTCTATGCTGGCTGACATCGTAATAACTTTCATCACCGAACCCGGCTCGTAAATTTTTTGGATGGCTGGATTAATGAAATTACCGATATCTGACTGTGAATAGTCATTTGGATCGAAGGACGGATAACCTCCCATCGCCAGTATCTTTCCCGTAGACGGCTCTTCAACTATGAAAGCTCCACCCTTGGCTTTGGCGTTCTGGACAAGATTTGATAAAAGAGTATCCGCTTCCTTTTGTATATTCGGGTCTATCGTCAAAGTCAGATCTTGGCCGTTGAGTGGCTGGATTATTTTGCCGTCTTCCGTTTTCCCCGGAACTCCGTTAAGTGTTTCTTCGTAAAATTTTTCCAGTCCGTACTTTCCGCTTTCTCCGCCATCATTTTTGTTTGGGCCCACAAAGCCGAGAATATGCGCCGCCATCGGACCAGAGGGATAATATCTCTTCGGTTCCAAACCGACGACAATTCCTTTTATCGCCTCGCCTTTTATCTTATCGGCCAGCGGCTGGTCAGCTTTCCTCTGCAGAAGCACATAACCGTTTTTCTTATCGGATAATTTCTTTTCAAGGTCGGCAGGAAGTGAAGGAATTATTTCAAGAAGCCGGTGATAGGTTTCCTGCGCGTCTTCAATCATGTTTGGCGCCGCAAAAACAACCGGAAAAAATTTTTCAATTGCAACCGCCAGTTTGATATTATTCTTGTCCAAAAAATATATAGTTCCCCTTTTGGCAGCCACCAACCCACCGGCCATATACTGCGATTCAGCTCTGGCAGTATAATAATTTCCATTAGTGACCTGAATATCGTAAAGCTTAAAAAATAAAAAAGAGTATCCCCCGGCTATGGCGATTGCTAAAAATAGGAAACGCGTTTTCATTTGGAGATTAATTTAAAAATGTTAATTGATTTATTGTTTATATTAACATTAATTTATAAACGAATTCGCCGAAAAATTTATCTTGATTGCGATGCAGCCAGTTCGTCGCCGGCTTGATTGCCGGTTTTTACGTATTGTGGATTTTTTTCGTCAACCAAATTCCTGTCTTTGGAAAATTTCTGGACGTTTACGCCGCTCAAAAGAGCGAATATTTTGTCCTGAAGCTGGGCTTTTTCGGTTTGTATGCTCCTTATATTGAGTTCCGAGGCCGAAATCCCGTGTTCAAGGTTAACCGAACGGTTATAAATCCAAACAACCCCGAAAGACAAAAACATCAAAGCCGCGATAAGCAAGGAAATGGCGTAATTCAGAATGTTTTTTTGTTCTGGTCGGAAAAAGGTCATTGGTTTAGAATTTGGTGTTTGGTATTTGGTAATTTGTAATTTTTTTAATAATTCTTGCGGCCCGGAGCATGGCTGAACGGCTTCTTGGATTTTTAGACGACTCTTCTCTGGTCGGCCTCACTGGCTTCGGCGTCAGAATTTCGATTTCCCCGTCTTTGTTCATTCGCTTAAACCATTTCTTCACCGTCCTGTCTTCAAGCGAATGAAAACTGATTATCGCCACCCGTCCGTCCGGTTTTATTATTTCCCTGATTTTTTTAAGAACATCTTCAATATTTTCCAGTTCGCGGTTCGCGTAAATTCTTAACGCCTGGAAAGTTCTTGTCGCCGGCTCGATGCGTCCGCGTTCGTAATTTCTCGGAAGAACGCTTTTTATAATCTCGTTCAGTTCGCCTGTCGTCTCTATCGGTTTCCGTTTGCAACTCTTTTTTATAGCGGCGGCTATCTTCCTTGAAAAACGCTCTCCGCTTAATTCAAAAATCAAATCTGCGAGTTCTTGTTCGTCTATCTTCCTTAATATTTCTTTCACGGGAATCGCCGATTCGTCGTAAGTCATCAAAAGCGGTTCGTCTTTCCTGAAGCTGAATCCGCGTCCTGACGATTCGAGCTGTTCCGAAGAAAATCCCAAATCAAGAATTAGTGCGTCGGCTTTAGGCAAATTTTCTTTTTCAAGTATATCCGGCAGGTCTGCGTAATTTCCACGGACGAGCTTTACATTCCCCTTGCCAATGCCGCCCCTCATTTCTTCGTCGCTCTTTAACTTTTCAATCATCGTCTCGTCCCAGTCCACTCCGAGAAATTTTCCTCCAGGCATTATTCTTTTGAGGATTTCTCTCGCGTGCCCTCCTCCGTCAACCGTGCCATCTATGAAAAATTTTCCCAGCTCCGGTTTGAGAAATTCTATTACTTCATTTAAAAGAACAGGGATGTGCATCGGGCTCTTGTTTTTATCAAATTCCCAGTTCTCCCAGTTTTTCCGCTATCTCTTCAGACGAACTTTCAGTTTTCTGCTTGTAGCGCTCCCAATTTTCTTTGTCCCAGATTTCCATTCTGTTGTATAGCCCGGCCACAACCGTTTCCTTTTTCAGTCCGGCGTAGCCGCGCAGGTAATCCGGAATAAGAATCCTACCCTGGTTGTCCAAGAGAACATCGCTCGCTCCGGCCATCATCAATCTGACGAAAGCGCGCGAATTGGACTGGCTCAAAGGCAAAGCCATTAATTTCCCCGCAAGTAATTCCCATTCTTTGTTTGCGAAAACAAAAAGACAATTATCAAGTCCTCTGGTAATGATGGCTCCCGACGACAATTTTTCCCTGAATTTTGACGGGATTGCCAACCGACCTTTTGAATCCAAATTGTGTTTATATTCTCCAAGCAGCATTTTTTAAATAGTGGGTTTTTAAAGGGATTTAATGGAAGATATCCCCAGAAACCCTTACTTATCCCCAAATCTATCCACAGTTCCCCACTTGGTATTCATACTAAAGTATCAAGAGTATGAGTCAAAACCGCCTAAAAAATTTTTCCGGCTTCAGAAAAACGTTGATTTACTTACAAAAAATTTGAATGTGTTACCAAGATATCAACAGATTATTAAGCGCCACGAGTATCCCCTCACCGCACGTAATACAAAAAGGAGGCGCGATGACCTCCTCATTTTACTGCTACTGCTTGTTTCTTTTTATTTACCGGTTTTCCGCGCCAGCAGCTAGACGGCTCTGGCGTATCTGGAGTACATCTCTTGAAATTCTCTCAGTTTCCATGGATCTCCATAAAGGTCGTAAATCAATATCGATACCTTCGGTTTCAACATTGAGAGCGTATGAACGATCGGCTCGATCTCATACGCTGACAACCGCTGGTCGGCTAAAGATATTTCTCGTCCGGCCTTAGTTCCGTTTATGCCAACACGAACTTCTTTCCGCATTTTGATTGTCGTACCGTCGGCAGCCGACGACGCTATCAGGATTTCGCAGAGCCAGTAATTGGCAGTGCGCTTTTCTGGGTCAGACCCGGTGTAAATCCGTATGTGTTGGCGCCCTTCATAATTCAGCCAGCGCATGAACCCGCACAAATCAAAAGACGGAATTTCCACCGCCGCCTTGAAAGAATTGATAAATCTCTTTAAAAATCCGAGTCCAATCATGGCATTTCCCTTTATTTAGTTTTCAATCCGAACCAAAATCGCCCGGCCCAATTCAGTAAATATATTACAATAAAACACATTGGAAGTCAAAATGCTCCGGGCTTTCTATTTTTATCTTTTGTGTTATCATTAAAATCGTCGGGTAATAAAAAAAATAAATTCAAATCATGGACATAAGCAAAATCCCAGCCGGTAAAAATCCGCCCAAGGAAATAAACGTTTTTATAGAAATCCCCCAGGACTCGTCGGTCAAATATGAACTGGATAAGGATTCCGGAGTGATTGCAGTCGACCGCCTCCTGTACACATCAATGACATACCCTTTCAATTACGGATTCATTCCGAACACGCACGCCGAAGACGGAGACCCGACCGACGTTCTTTTGATAACTTCCGCTCCCCTTTTTCCTGGAACAATGGCGGCGGCGCGCCCGATTGGAATGCTCGAAATGGAAGACGAAGGAGGAATTGACCACAAAATAATCGCTGTGCCTACGGTAAAGATAGACCCGGAACTTGCCGACATCAACGACATCAATGACATTGGCGAACATCTCAAATCAAAAATCAAGCACTTCTTTGAAACATATAAACAGCTTGAACCGAACAAGTGGGTAAAAGTGAAAGATTTCCTGGACAAGGCTCACGCAGAAGAAGTAATAAAAAAATCCTTAGCTTAAGCTAAGGATTTTTTTATTCAGGCAAAACGAATTTCCAAACCGGGCAGTTCTCGGATATATGAAATCTGCTGGATTTCATTAATCGGTTCGCTCGGTGGAAATAAAAGCACTTCCCGCTTTTACATCCGCCTCGCTGCCGATTATAATATTCCTGATGATATCCCATGAACAGCTGTACCAGCCCGACAAATACAGGGTCTTCTTGGGCGAAGGAAAAAGTGTCGGCTTCTGCACTGTTTGGAACGAACCGGAGCGCGCTATCAGGGAATGTCCCGACCTTTTGAAACGCTCCGCCATTGTCGGCACTTTATACAGCAGGCAGGGCGTTAACATAATTCTCCGCAATCTCGCCCTCAATCCGCAGATAAGAAGTTTGTATCTTTGGAACCACGGCACGCTTTCCTGCAGCCCTTTCGGAATTTCCGGAAAGGAAGTGCTTATGAAAATATGGGAACACGGAATAAACGACAAACGCGAGATTCCCGGAACGGATTTCAAATTGGAAAAAGAAATAGACCACGCGGTGGTCAATTCAATCAGGAAGAATGTAGTATTGAAAGAAGTTTTGAGTTCTGACTTAAATAACGAAGTAAAACAATTCTCGGAAGAAAGCGCGTCTCCGTACATGGAACCGGTGCGCTTTGCCGATGCCGTTCCAGAAGTTGTGGAAACTCTTCCTTCTGAAAAAGTCGGTTTTCTTATTCGCGGCAAAACTGTCATTGACGCCTGGACGCGCGTAGTTGACCGCATTATGCGCTACGGCACGGTCAAGGGAACGCAGTACGGCAGTAAACAGCGCGAACTCATCGGAGTTACATGGGTTGTGGAAAACGAAGACCCGGAAAATCCGAATATGAACGTTGACTGGCCGGAAGGATTGAAAAGAACGACGAACTTGAACAAAGATGCCATTGAACACTATCGTTCCGTTTTTCTTTCGCCCGAATCGCCGGGGGGAGTCAGCTACACTTACGGCAATCGGATGATGCGTTATCCCGATGCCAAAGGTCCGATTGACCAAATTGAAGAAGTGATTCTTAAAGAATTGAAATCGTCGCCTGACACGCGGCGCGCCACCGCGACCACGATGGTTCCCTCAATAGACAAAGATTCCAAAGAACCGCCCTGCATCACGCAAATCCAAACTTTGCAGAACGGCGGGAAACTGCATCTTCTTGTGACCGTCCGCAGCCATGATATCTTCAAGGCGGCCATCCCGAACGCTTTCGGACTCCGCGCATTGCAGGCGCGCATAGCCAAAGAAGCCGGATTTGAGATGGGCTATCTTCAAATAACTTCTCAATCGGCGCACATATATGAATCCGATTGGGATGATGCCAAGAAACTGGTGCGCTGCGCCATATGGGAACGCGAACCGAGCATGTCTTTTGACCCGACCATAAACGCCGACCCGCGCGGGCTTTTCGTCATAAGCACAAAAGACAATAAAATCAGCGCGTATTTTAAAACTCCGAGCGGAGATGACCTGATGGTTATTGAAGGAAAAACGGCGCGTGAAGTAAGTTTGAAAATCGCCAACCTGGAACTCATCAACCGCTCAGACCATTTGCTTGATATCGGCCACGAACTTCAAAAAGCGGAGATTGCAATTTCGCAAGGGCTTCCCTACACGCAGGACAAACCGCTTCCGTTCGCGGCCGGAAATATCAAAGTTGTCGGAGACGTTTGCGAAGAGTGTTAAATAGGTTCTAACCGAAACTTTTTTTCTCCGAAGCCAACAAGAATTTATAAATCTCAATCATTGCGAAAAGCAAACTCAAAACAACAGGGCCGAGCAGGAAACCAATCGGGCCGAAAAATATCAGTCCGCCGAAAACCGAAAGAAGAATAAATAAGGAGTGCACTTTCATTCCGCGCTTGATAAGCATCGGGCTAAGCATGTTGTCAACGAGGCCGACGACAATAACCTGCCAGACAAGAAGGCCTGCGGCATTGCCCATTGGTCCTGTCAGAAAAAGATAAATAATTGACGGGACCATTATCAGCGCGGTCCCGGCTCCGGGAATCAAAGATGTTATGGCTGCGGCGCTTCCAAGAAGAGCCGGATTTGGAACTCCGAAAATGAGAAGGCCGAACCATGCCAAAGCTCCCTGTATCACAGCAATGACAAGCGAACCCCTTACGACTGAAACTATCGCTCCTTCCAGCTTATCCAATATTTCGTAATCGTTTTTGTCCGGCAAAGGACTTAAAGAAACAACAGATTTTATAAGTTCTTTGCCGTCTTTCAGGAAATAATAAAAAGCTATGAAACAGATGAAAAGATTAAAGAACAGGTCGATCGTAGCGCGCGCTATGCCGGCGAAAATCATTCCTATATTCTCCGAAAGCCAATTAGCCGCAAGCCGTAAATATTCATCAATGTTTAATGAAAAACCCGGGAAATAAGCTACGATTTGCTGTTGGAACGAAAACAATGCATTAGAAACACCTTCCGTTCCGCCACCGCTTAGCTGGGCCGAAAATCCAATGGCTTCCTGAAGCACGGTATTGCCGACAAATATCAAAGGCAAAATTATTATTAAAACCACAAGTACAACCGTAAAAAATGCCGCCAATCCCCTGTTACCGCCGAGTACCTTCGCCGCGCGCTCATGCAACGGATGGAATAAAATCGCCAGCGTAGCGGCAATTGAAAGAGGAACCAAGAACGGCCAAAAAATCTGGAAACTCAATAAGAGAACCGCCAGAAACAAAACCGAGAAGAAATATATTTGGAATTTTTCCATCCCCGTAGGAAATTAAATATTTTCCGCGAATGTTGATTCCGACCTTGAAATGGATAATGTTGTTTTCATAGTTTATATATTATGCCTTAGCTCGAAAATATTTACCATTTTCTCGCTATTTCCTACGGGGCATTTGGGTTAATTATACACTATTTAACACCAGTCCCAACTGCTTCCTTTATATTTTTGAACCCGTCACGCTTGAGAAGTGTTAGCAAATCGGCGCATATTTCGGCAGCCAATTGCGGACCGCTAAAAACAAACCCCGTGGCCATTTGTAGCAAAGAAGCGCCCAGTTTTATTTTACGGTAAGCGTCTTTTGCATTAAATATCCCTCCGCAGCCGACAATCGGCAGATTACCCTTGGTATGAATGTAAGCCAGATGAATCAATTCGTCGGAACGGCTTTGGCACGGCATACCGCTCCAGTTGCCTTT
>CAYHXB010000004.1:0-36103 GCA_964360535.1 uncultured Candidatus Saccharibacteria bacterium | reverse complement strand
AACAACTCGCGCCGCCGTTAGCAGGAGCGGGATTGGTGCAAGTACGCGTCTGCGTCCCGGTTCTTCCGCAAGCAGTCACGCTGCAGGAGCTCCAGCCAGTCCAGCCGCCGTTGACGGGACACGCGGACGTGCTGTAAGTTTGCGAACTCGGCCCTGAACAATCGGCTCCGCCGTCCGCAGGAGCGGGATTGGTGCAGGCACGCGTCTGCGTCCCGGTTCTTCCGCAATCAGTGGCACGAGCGCTCCAGTCGCTCCAGCCGCCGTTGACGGGAGGTGGCGTTGGCGCATAAACGCATGGCAACGCCCCATTGAAGTTATTAGCAGCGGTATCCTGACAAGTCGGCGTGGCGGGTGCAGATATTGTCACGGCTGTATACGCGCCCGCGCCGCCGCAGTTGTTATTCATATCGGTTTCCGTAATGGTAGAGCCGGACCACATGTCTGTATAATTCGCACATGCGCGGACGTTGTAGGCGCCAGGAGAACCGAATATATATGAGCCGGAGACGGTAATCGAAGCGCCCGCGGCAAGGGACGATATTGAAGTGGCGCTCGTGGTCGCGACAACTTGCGACTTAGCTTCATTCGTTATCTGGAAGAAGCTCGGGAAGGAATTGTTTGCATTGCCGGTGCCGATATTTGAAACTG
The DNA here is from genome assembly GCA_964360535.1 of uncultured Candidatus Saccharibacteria bacterium. Lineage (GTDB taxonomy): Bacteria > Patescibacteriota > Minisyncoccia > UBA6257 > 2-01-FULL-56-20 > JACQKT01. The sequence goes on along the minus strand of CAYHXB010000004.1, from coordinate 35,455 downwards.
TGGCGGAAAATGATTCGCTTTGTCCAGTCGCGCCGGGAGAAGGAACTATGGTCGTATTTCCTGTAGTAAGGTCCGGAAGAGCTGGAGTAACATTGACAGTTGCGGGAAACGAAGCGCTTCCCCCAGGACCGGTACAGGAGAGATTATATGTTGTTGTTTGAGCGGGACTTACACTAAAGTTTTTACCGCTTACTGCAGGGACCGTACCAATTCCATTATCTATCGAGCAAGAATCAACATTTTGACATCCCCATACGAGAAGCGACGATTGGCCTTTGGTTATTAAATCCGGGTCAGACAAAAAAGAACAATTCGGCAGCGGCGATACGGGTGTCGGCGGCGCCTCCGGTATAGGAGACCAGGTCCAGGTTCCGACGCTGGCGGCCGCGCCTGTGCCGCTTATGGATTCTTCGACTGTGTCAAGCGGCGCTGTTTGGGAAATTTCGTTTATTGCTGTCGCGATAGTAGCAGAGATTCCTGCGCCAATAATTGCCAATGAACCGACGCCTGCGACCGACGGCGCGCCGCCAAGAGACGTGAGAGCCGAACTGCCTAATGTTGTTACTGCAGATACGGCAATTTCCTGCAAGCCAATAGCGCCTATTGCTACTCCTCCTTCACCAATCACACCTCCTAAAATACCCGTTAAATCTACTCCGAAACTTAACCCAACCGCAGCTAGTCCGATCGCCGCAACAACAGTCCACCATCCGTCACTCTTCTCTTCACGCTCATAATGCGCCGTTCCGACACGTCCGTCCGCCGACAAGCCGTAAGTAATGCATTCTACTTTTGAAGTGGTATCCCGAAAGCCTTCATCTACGCTACTCACACACTTTGTCGGCGTAACATGAATGATATTGCTGTTTCGCGCTATATTTATGGACGAAGAGTTCGGCGGCATAGCATCAGCATCATTATTATAATTATAGTTTTTTGCGCCTACTAATGAGCCGTCAAACTTCCGGCCCGACGCAACATAATATATATAGCCGTCCGCGTAGACAACTGGTTTGTAACCCCCAATTACCGTACTTTTACATCTAGCTTTTTGCACATAACCGGATGAAGTAACGTCAACCTTCGAAGTTCGCGAATCTACGCTTTTTACGCGAACCGTGCTTTTAATAAATTCTGGAATGGGAAAACTTTCTAGCGGGCCTGAACATAGTGGACCAACGGCAGCTTCCGCCTTCGGAACAAACTGACCCTGGCCGAGCAGAGAAACTATCAGAAAGAGAGATAAAACAACCACTTTCTCTTTTTTGAAAATCATAGTTTGTTGATGGTCGGCAGATAAATGATTTTTGCGCCCCCGGCTAACCCTTCCATGGTGAGCAAGTCGCCCGTTTTTATTTCACTGACGCTGACGGAACCAGCTGGCTGAAGGACGGAAGAATTTTTGACGCGCGCGAAACGCGCCAATCTGTCATCAGGCCCGATTGGCATATTTACTTCTACGGTCGTCGTAACTTGAGGGTTAAACGAATCGTATGCGTTTACGCTCATAACAATATTCCCCGCGGACATTGAAACGACTGTCCCGGAAATCGTCTGGCCCTGGGCCAAGCTCACATTTTTCGGCGCGGCAAGCGCCTGGCAGAAAGCGACTTTGTTCTTTAACAAAGCGTAACTTGATATTAAGAGACCGATGATTATCCCGACCAAAACCACCGCGGCGATTATTATGTAAAACGTTGATTTTTTAAGAGGAGGTATTTGTATTTGCATTATAACGACATTATAGCAAAACCAAGCCATATGTTTGCGAAGCCCGATGTGGATAACTCGGAGTAACCGCGAATAACGCGAAAGGAAGCGGCATTGTAAAATGTTATTCATATATTCGTACAAACTCGCCTGCCTGCCGACAGGTAATTTCATAAACTTTCAAACAAAAAGGGCCGTAGCGTGAAACTGCTACTGCCCTTGAATCCGTTCGCGGCTTGCCCGCGGCGAAACTTTACTTCCCGACTGCTGAAAGTTGCTGTGTCGGTTCGATTGCCGACATTTTTTGCCGCCATCCCGCGACCCTCCAGTTCCACACCTGGAGAAGCTCCTCTGTGGCTCGCTGGGCTGCAAACGCAATTGCCTTGTCCCGGATCCATGAAGAACTCCACGACACGAAACGGCCGCGCGCTATCATCACCTCGTTGCCGATGTAGAAAACCCTTAAGCTAAACAGGCAAATCATGGCTGAACCGACCGGTGCGTCTGCGTAGTCGACGATCAAGTTAAGACATTCTTCGCATGGCTCATTGACGCGCCGGAATCCAGCTTGGTCCAGCTTGTTTTTGAGGTCACCCATAAATTGGGTGGCGTTCTCAACGGTAGCTTTCGGCGGATCGAAGGTGATCGGGAATGTACTGATTTGAATCCCCACTTCACCCTTTCCTGCTTTCAACACCTCCGCAACTCCCTTAACGAAACTGCTCGTGTCGCGGTACCTGACAACTGGACTCAGATACACGGGGAACTCTTTGGGGTTTTTCGACGCAAGCCTGGACGCAATCTCGACCGTCACCGACGGTTGGGGCGGATATGGCCTGTCCGGGCTTATATCCGACAGTACTTTTACCGTCGTTGCGCATCCGGAAAGGAGCGCGACCAACAGGATCACTGCTACTGCACAAATGCGTTTCATGATTTCTCCTTTGCCGGCGAGCCGGAAAATTGGGTTAAAATCGGAACTGAATTTCAACAAAATCTCCAATATTCAGTTTTCAAACTTCTACTTCTTAAGTTAAACTATACACTTATTTTTCGCCTTTGTCAAACACAGGAATTATTTATAAATAAAGCTGATTTATCGTTGTTTTATAAGGGGTTTTTTCAAGGGATTTAATAGGTCGGTTTGCCGCTAGACGGCGCTGTTTGGCGGCATGGCGGCAGAGATTTTTTCCATATCGCGGGCAAGCCACAACGGATTCAAAGGGAGGCAGTGAAGCAAAAGCTCTACTACCTCCCAAGGGCAGTAGCAATTCAACGCTACGCCCTTTTTGTTTGGCCAAACAAAAATTTTGCATTCCCGGCATTACATTATTCATATATAATGCTTATCTATGATATAACTAAAATTATAAAAAGTCAGGTTAACGGACGGCTGTTATATACAATATAATCCGCCGTATACGGTTATCTGAGAAACGACTTGAGGCCGGTTATAAAAGACCTTTTATGAATTCGATTTGCTATAATGAACATGTAGAGTAAAATTAAAATAAATAACATTAAAAAAATAATCCAATGACAAAAAAAGATTGGGTCATGGTTCTGTTAGCGGCAATCGTAATCGCCGCGGGATATTACCTTTATGGCAGAGACGATTATAAAACAAATAAAACCGGAATGGCGCCGGAAACGAACCAGCAATCCTCCGGATTTTTCATAGGCTCGATTTACGCGACAATAGTCAATTACAACGGAAGTGAGTTCTCCCCTTCTTCGGTTTCCATACCCAAAGGCGGCGCAGTCATTTTCAGAAATTATTCTCCTAAAAATATGCGCGTGGCTTCAAACCCGTATCCCTCCAATGACGGCTATCCGGTCAAAGACGGATGTGTTGGAAGCGCTTTCGATTCCTGCAGCAACATACCTCCTAAAGTTTCATGGTCGTTCAATTTCGACATGCAGGGCACTTGGGGATATCACAACAACCTTAACCCAAGCGAAGGCGGTACGGTAACGGTTCAATGAATAACCGCACAGCAGAGCGGTACGGTATCCACCGCATTTCTATATCTCATAAACCGTGGTAACTTGAAATTCATGAAGGTTCCAATTAGAAACAATCTTATCGTTGAATTACATGTTCCTGACTTGGATATTGTAAAAAATTTCTACTCAAAACTCGGTTTTGAGATAAGTATGGACGATAAGGTAAATGTAAAGGAACTTGGTTATTTAACTATGACTCGCAAAGATGCATTGGGAAACACAATGTTAAATTTTTATGGCGGCGATGAAAGAGTGTATAATCAATCATTTTTTAAGCAATTCTCTAGAGAGACTAAACGGGGATACGCAGCAGAGGTAACTATCGCGACTGGCAATATAGAAGAAATATATAAAGTGGTATACACAAATCTTAAGGATCACGTTGTTCGAGAACTTAAAGAGTTAGAAGACCATGGACATAAATGGAAAGATTTCAGAATGGTTGACCCATTCGGTTTTTATCTGAGATTCACCGAACTTATTGACTGGGGGCAAAATTAAAATATGGGTGGAGTTTCACTCCCGGCGGTTTTTGCTATAAACTGATGGCAACCCGAATGGCAAATCAAACAACTATCAAACGAAGCCCGATTGTCCTTATCCGCACCCTTATCCTTATTGAAGCGCTGGCTTTCGTTGCTTACATCGTAGCCGCCCAGCTGGGCAATTATAAATACGAACTTTACACAAAATTTGAGTTTCTTTCACAGATTCTTTCTTATCAGACGGCAAAATTCCTTTTACTTTCCGGCGTTCAATTAGGCATAACTGTTTACGCTTTTCTCCGCTGGTATTACGAAAGCTACGTGGTTTTGCCTGGAACTATTTCGCACAGGTGGGGAGTTTTTTTCAAAAGGGAAAAAATAGTCCCTCTCCAAAAATCCATGACAGTGACGCTGTCGTCAGGACCACTCGGAAAACGCCTTCATTACGGTTCTATTCATATTGATAACGGCGCCCCTCATAATTCGCTTACGCTTGGAGATATCCAGCGCCCGCATGAACAACGAAGAGCAATAGAAAGATTCGCTGAACCGCAAAGCAAATATCTGAACGAAGAACCTGATATTTTTAAGCTGATACTTGAAGAAGAGCACGAGCATCTTGAATTCAAATCCACTTTGCGCTTTGACGAAAGACAGAAAGGAATCAGCCGCGAGATAGAAAAGGCGGTCATGAAAACCGTGGCTGCTTTTTTGAATTCCAAAGGCGGGATACTTGTTATCGGGATAAACGACGGCCAGGAAATCATAGGGCTGAAAAACGATTATGAAACATTTACCCGCAAGGACAGCGACGGTTTTGAAAATCATTTCACGCAGATTTTCAATAAAATGATAGGGCCGGAATTCCGCCATTTGGTTAAATTGAGATTCCAATCGGTAAACGACAACGATGTCTGCCTCGTCCAAGTGGCCTCCAGCGCCAGGCCGATTTACCTTAAAATAGACAGCGACGAACACTTTTATGTCCGCACCGGCAATGTCACCACTCCCCTTAAATTAAGCGAAGTTGACGCTTACTCGCGTTCCCGCTGGCCAAAGCGCGCCGGTGTTTCCTGAATAAAAAGAGCCCCGCTTTGCTTTCGCATGCGAGGCCCGATTTCTTAATTAAGGGTGTCCGGATTTTCGGCTTTTTATTTGCAGCTGTTCCGCTACGCCTATTCCGGGTTTTTTGCTCCATTTCTCGAGCCCATCCAGAAAACTTCTACGTTGCCGGCGCCGTTCTTATTCCCGAAAACCGAGAGTTGGTCAAATACAAGCACATAGTCGTCGAAATCGTGGACGCGCCATTTTCTTGAGCGAATTGCATTTTTCACGATGCTTGACACCACGTCGGTTCCACCGTTCGCATCCGCGAAATCATAAATGTCGCCGCATAATTCCGTGCTGACGCCATAGCTGACGGCAATCACCACCTTATCGGCGAATGGCGAAATTGTTTTCACTTCCTTAAATTTCGTTTCGTCATTCGCTGCTTCGAAGATTGTCCTTGCCCAAACTACTGCGTTATTCATGATTCTTCCTTCCGTTATGAAATTGTCAAAATGCTTCACAAAAAAACGAAACGAGCTCTACATCGAGAGCTCGTTTTTGATATTGTTTTGATTTTTCCTTTTATGGTGAGCTATGTCGAACCATTACAATAGCAAAAATGAACTCTCGATGGAGCCCGTAAAGAAAAAGTTAAAGTAGCTTGAGCCGATTTTTTTCATTGGTTTTATAGTAATCCCAGTCCGCTAATATTGTCAATCCCCTGCTACTGCAGCCGGATGGATTAAGCCAAAAAAACGCCCTGATATTAGATCAAGGCGTTTTTCGAATTCCGAACTTTCTAATCTGTTTTAACGCGTAAGTGAAATAACCTGACTAAGCTCCGTAGCTGGCGCGTTAACAGTCACCCTGCTGGTGCTTGTTGATACTGACACTTCGTAGCCAGAATCGTAGTCCGAAACGCTTGTCCAATGAGCGCCCGCAGCCGACGGGTCAAATGGCATATTCGGCAGATAGGTCGGAACCAAACATCCGGCGATATCGTAAGTGCTAGTTGCCATCTTGGTTGTCGACGATGGAATGGCTCCGGCGGCGCAAGTGAAAATTCCTTTGTTGTCAGCAATGTTCTGGCCAATGGCGTTAAGAATCGCAAGAATATTCGATTGTCTTTGAGTGTTTCTTGCCTGGGCGAATTGCCTGGCCGGATTCAGAGCGACAATAACGACAGCCGCCAAAATTGCGATTATTCCGATTACCACCAAAAGCTCTATTAAGGTAAAACCTCTTTTTGAATTCATGTTGTGTAAATCAATGATTCTTCGACCTTTCCCATTAAACTGAATTAATGAAACCTTGCAGGTTTCATTAATCAGGGCGTTCGGCTGAAGTAAAAATTTGTTAAATTTTCACTTTACTCCTCGCTACTGATTATATGAAGCTGCGCATCATTAATCAGGGCGTTCGGCTGGGATAAAAATTAATAAATTTTTATCCCACTCCTCACTACTGATTATAGCAGAAATAAGGCGCGGTTTTATCCACAGGGGCTTTTTCAAAAATGAGCCAGCTCCTCCCATCCGGCAACCAAGAGCGTTGAAGAACTGACTGTCACTTTAAAATTGGTAAAGGACGACCTGAATTGGCCCTGCGTCGAAATGATTTTCTGGATTGTGCCGCTGGCAACGACGGAAACTATCTGGCATGTGTCGCTGGCGACTGAAATCGTTTCGTTGCCGGCGTAAGAGCCGTTCTGGGACAACTTCAAAATTGCCTTTTGAACGCACGCTCTTGCGAGCGACGAGCTTTTTTCTTTGAAAGAACTTGTGGAGATGTCCAGCCGCGCGAGAAAAGAGCCGGTGCTTATCACAAAAACGACCAAAAGAATCATCGCGCTGATAAGAATTGCCGAAGTTATGGCGATATAGCCGCCTTTGTTTTTACAAAAAAATGTCATGGGAGATAAATTGTGTTTTGAAGAGTCGTTGAGGCCTTTATCGCCTGGTCCGGAGCGGAAGCCATGACAGAAAAAATAATTTGGACTGCTTCATGCCTGGAGCCGGAAGACGGGATGCGCGAAAACACGGCTTGGCTGACGCTGACATTTCCGCTTGTAAGCGGAATCCACGCCCCGCCGGCGCTGCTGAAAAGCGCTATTCCCGAAGACAAGTCAAAACCGACGGGATTTTGTGGAAAATTATATTTGTTTAAAACAAGAACGGAGGAAGTTGCTCCTGCGGCCGGCTGCAAAATGTCCTGCGCCGAATTCATGGCCCGAACAATCTTTCTCATCAAGAAATCGGCTTCCGTCTCCGTTTCGCGGCGGGCGCGGTTTTGCGATTCAGAAGAAAGTACCTGGTAAAAAATCAAAATAGAAAAGCTCATTGTGATTGAAAAAATGGCAGCGTAAAGCAAAGCTTCTATCAGCGTGAATCCTCCGGAATTTTTTAAATCCTTTTTGCGCAATTTTATTTTCATGGCCCCGAAGTTATGATGCGGAAAGCGTCGTTGCTCCTTACGGAAACGTAAACGAAGTTGTCTTCATAATCCACTCCCGTGCCAACCTGGGAAAAATTGTATGAACTCCACTGAACCGGAGCGGAAGAACTGGAAACGTTCCATATTTGGAATTCTTTGTTTGAATCAGTGGTTGCCAGGAACGCCAGATAGTCGCGTACAATGATTCCGTTTACGCCCGCTCCGCCTAAATTCGCTGTCCCTAGTTGAACAGGCAAGGCCGGATTGGAAACATTAATGATGGATAAACTGCCGCCGCCGGTTCTTCCGAGATAAGCGGTTGTCCCAGTTATATAAACACTTTTGCCGTCATCGCCGGCAACCGCATTAAAATCGCCGAGCTTAACAATGCTTGAAGAATTGGTTACGTCCAAAATGGTCAGCTCGCTGTTATCGGCCGAAGTCGCGATATAAGCGGTATTGCCAGATACGAAAATATCGTTGACATTCGCGCCCGTTTCGTAACTGCCTATATCCAAAGGAACGGCGGGATTGGAAACGTCAACGATATGAAATTCCGGCCCGCTCGCGGCTTTGGTGCCGATATAAATTTTGCTGTTTGAATAAAAAATGCTTTGTCCGATTGCTCCGCTTCCGGAAACACCGTTCAGTTTGAATGACTTGATTAAAGACGGCAAAGCAGGATTTGAAATGTCTATTACCTGAAGCTGGGCATCATCGTCGTCATTGGCGACGTAAGCATAATTGCCGGCAACGTCAACGGCGTTTAATCCTTCGCCGGTGTTGATTTGGGAAACAATATACGGGCTTTGTCCGTTGGTCGCGTTGACGATAAAGAAATCCGGCTTTGATTTGTCCGAAGCAGACGCCGACAAATAAACGATTTTATTAACGACATCCAGGCCGGTTGCCGATTCTCCCGGACCGAGGTCCACCGAGCCGAGCGTCGTCGGGTTCTGCCAATCGCCGGATAATCCTCCGCCTCCTGTGTCTCCGCCCGTGTCCTGATACGCCTGCCAGTTGGTGACAAGTGTCGTCAGTTCTATTTTTTGAATGCGCGCCGTTTCCGTTTGCCAGCTGACTCTGCTGGTAATTTCTTTTGTGTCGGAATCAATGTCTTTGACTATTATTTCTTTCAAAAATTCGTCTTGCGTGCTTGAACCGGAAATAAGGCCGCCGAAATTTTCGGACGACGAAGCCGTGGCGTTCTCAATGAGTTCCCGCGCGAGATTTACGGCTTTGTTGGCTTCCTGGCTGTCCACGGAAATCGACTGGCTGCCGAAAATAACAATGACCACCGCGGACAAGCTTATAGCCAAAATTCCTATGGCGACCAGAATTTCAAGAGTGGACTGTCCAATTTTAGAACTTAGAACTTTGAATTTTGAATTTTGAATTTTTTTCATTGTCACCAATCAATTCTTCCTTCCGTGTTTACTGAAATCGTCGACGTCTGGATACCGTTTGAAATCGAAATAGTCCCGGAAACGCTTGAGCTTCCGTCAAGGGAAGAAAAAGCCAGTTCTGACGGTCCGTTCAGGACAATCCCGCCGGAACGGCTGAACATCTCGTCGAAATTCGTGTTCCTTGACGCATAGGTATTACCCTGGAAAATAACGTAGTTGGACGCCGAGCCAAGATAAACGCCATGACTTGACTGGTTGATGTTATTTTGCGCTTCGTTCCGCGCTCTTTTGAGAACGGCGACGACAATATCGCGCTCCGCGCCCAATATTTTCTGGCGGTAAAAATCCATGCTTACGAGCAACCCTAGGGAAAACAGAATAGCCATCAGGCCGAGAACGAGCAGAATTTCCCATATTGTAAACCCGCCGTTATTTTCAGCCATGTATGCCGGATGTCACTTCGTAAATCGGCGTAATAATGGAAAGCGCCACAAAGCCGACTATCACGCCCATCACCAGGAGAAGAAGGGGTTCCAGCAAGCTGGTAAGGTTACCTACCATAGTGCCGACTTCTTCTGAGTAATATTCGGAAAGATAAAATAAATTGTCCTCTAGATTGCCCGTATTCTCCCCTATCTCTATCAGGCTCGCCAGAATCACCGGGAAAAATTTCTTGTTTTTATTGAGGATGTTGACGAACTGCTCTCCGCGGCCTATGTCTTCGGCGGCGCTTAGTAGTATCCGGCGGTAAACAAGATTGTCCATGGTGCGGGCGGTTATGTTGACTGCTTCCACTATTCTCACACCGCTCTTCAAAAGCACTCCCATTGTTCTCGTGAAATTTGACATGGCGATATCCACGGTCAATGAAGAAACAACTGGAATGTAAAACAGAAGCCGGTCAAAAAAATACTTAACCGGCTCAAAGCGCAGCACGATTTTCAGCGCGACGATGGCTGTCGCCAGTCCCAGCAAAAGAGCCCACCAATAAACGAGAAGGAAATTCAAAGTGGCTATAAGGATTTTCGTAGTCATCGGTAGGGCTATTTTCATGCTGGCGAACACCGGCAGAACCTTCGGAAAAATAACGAATGTCAGAAGCCCCGTTATGCCTATGGTTGCGATAAAAATTATGACCGGATAAACCATAGCTGAGCGTATTTTGTTTTTCAGGTCCCTGGATTTTTTCATTTCCTCGGAAAGATAAAGAAGATTTTCGGAAAGCGTTCCGCTCTGCTCGCCGATGCGGACGATGCTTATGAAAAAATCGTTGAAAACGTTTTTGTGATTTTCCATACCCTGCGACAAAAATTGCCCGCCCTCCACTTTTTCAATCAGGTCGTCAATTATAATTCCGAGAGTCCCTTTCTGAATCTGCTTCTGGATTATTTTAAGTGCTTCAACGAGCGGCAAGCCGGCTTTGATTGTCAAAGCAAGATGGCGCGCGAAATTTATCTTTTCCTGGTCGGAAACCCGGCCGAAAGTCAGATTCCACGAAAAATTTTTTTTATTCATGAATAATCCTCAAAACTTCTTCTATGGTCGTGATTCCTTGCTTGGCTTTATCCAAGCCGTCCTGAAGCATAGTTGTCATTCCGTTCTTTACGGCCTCGTCTTTTATCTGGGTCGCGTTTGCGCGCGACATTATAAGGTCGCGTATTTTGTCGGTAATTTCCAAAACTTCGCGGATGCCTATTCTGCCCTCATAGCCGGAATTGCCGCATTTTTCGCATCCGGCGCCGATATAAAAAGTTTTTGTTTTATCGCTTACGTCCGGAATCAATTCTTTCAAGCTTGCCAGTTCTTCATCGTTGAGGGTGCGTTCCTTTTTGCAATTCTGGCAGATTGTTCTCACCAATCTCTGCCCCATGGCGATATTCACCGTAGAGGCCGCAAGGAACGGTGGCACTCCCATATCAATCAGGCGGGGGAAAGTCGTGGCGGCGTCATTCGTGTGAAGCGTGGATAAAACGAGGTGGCCGGTCAAAGACGCATTGACAGCGATGTCCGCCGTTTCCGTATCGCGTATTTCTCCGACCATTACGATGTTCGGGTCTTGCCGCAAAATTGACCTCAGGCCGTTGGCGAACGTCAGTCCGGCTTTGTTGTCCACCTGAATCTGGTTGGTTCCTTCCAGCGAATATTCTATCGGGTCTTCAATCGTTATTACGGAAACTTCCGGCCTGTTAAGAGTTTTCAAAATTGTGTAAAGCGTGGTTGTTTTGCCGGAACCAGTCGGGCCGTTGGCGAGAATCATGCCGTAGGGCTTGATTATGGCGCGCTTTACTTTTTCCAAATCGCTTTTTGAGAAACCCAAGCTGTTGAGGTCGTACGCTCTTGTTTCGGCAAGAATTCTCAAAACCGCGTTTTCGCCGTGGTATGTCGGCATTATTGAAACGCGGACATCCACTTCGCCAAATCCTTCTATTTTCGTCCTGAAGCGGCCATCCTGGGGCAAAAGATGCTCGTCGGTGCGCAGGCCGGCAAGCACTTTGATGCGTGTGATTATTTCCTGGTGCAAAGTTTTCGGAACTCCTTTTTCAAGAATGTCACGAAGCATGCCGTCAACGCGGAAGCGGATTCTCACTATTTCCGCTGCCGGCTCTATGTGTATGTCCGAAGATTTGGAACTGTAAGCGTATTCTATGAAAAGATCCACGAATTCCACAACTGAAGTGGATTCCATTTTTTTGCCGAGCTTGCTTTCAATCAGCGTTTTGAGAGCTTTTATGTCGCGCATTGTTTTATGTTTGGTTAATTATATGAAGCTCCGCTTCATTAATCAGGGCGTTCGGCTGAAGTGGAAATTACTAAACTTTCACTTCACTCCTCGCTACTGATTATAACACACCGCAGAAAATTTGCCTGATAAAAATCGGGAAATCGGTCCCGGGCGGGTTGACATATAAAAATGATGTAGGAATTTTTTTAAAACTTATTCAAAAATCCGCCTATCGCCGAACCTGCCAGGATTGCCAGGCCGCCGATAACGCACATGCGTAAACCTCCGCGCAAAATGCCTAAATGAGCGAATCTGCCCACGGTGGCGCCGAGCAGAAACAATGCGCAAAGCGAAAGCGTTATTGAAATCCATAAAGCGGAAGATACGGGAAAAATCATATAAGGAAAAAGCGGCACGAAACCGGAGATGAAATACGACAAAAACATTATTGCGCCATCAAGGGCGTTTTGCGCGGAAGAAGCATTGACGCGTGTTGCATATTCATCAGCCGAGCTTTCGGAAAGAAAGGCTCCTATTGCCATCGAAAAAGCCTCGACGAATATCAGAACGGCGCCAGTCAAAAAAATTATGCGTGATGGAGTATTCGCAATGGCAATGCCCGAAAGCAGTCCCACGGTTGAAACCAAGCTGTCCTCAACGCCGAAAACAAAATTTCTTAAACGGGAAGTTGATATCTCTCGGCGCGATCTCATGTGGAAATTGTATTTAGTTCCAAATAAACCTGGCGAAAATCAGTTTTTGAGATAACGCTTTACGGCTATGAAGCTTGAAAACCCTCCTATTACGACGGCGAATAGAATCTGGTAGGTTGTTAACCTTAAAATATTAGCTATAAAGTAGCCGAAAACGTCCAGACCCGGCACGAACGAGGCGATATACGGCGAAACGGAATAAGCCATAGGCATGGAAACTATTACGCTCAAAATGGCGGCGGCAACTCCGCTTATTACTCCCTCTACCATGAACGGGCCGCGCACCAAGCCGTTTGAAGCTCCCACGGCTCGCATTATGCCGATTTCGTCGCGGCCGGAATAAATTGCCAAACGGATGGTATTGAAAACGACAAGTCCCGCGATAATTGCCATGACTATGGTCAGAATGAATCCTCCGCGCGCGACGTTCTGCACGATAGCGCCCAACCTGTCTATGGCCACCTGATTTTTGGCATAGCTTACGCTGTCAACGAGCTGTTTCAAATCCGGCGTGTTGAAATATTCGGCGATAATGGCGTATTGTCTTGATTCTTTTGCTTTTATGTTAAGCGAGGCCTCAAGCGGATTACTGTTGAGTTCGTTGATTGCCTGGACGATGGTCTGGTCGTCGCTGTGTTTGGCTTTGAAAATCTCCAGCGCTTTGTCGCTTGAAATGTATTCAACGTTCTTGACCTCGGCCATGTTCTCAAGAGATGTCTTGATGTTCAGTATTTCGTCTTCGGGAGCGTTGGTTTTGAAATAAACGCTGATGTCTATTTTGTCCTGAATGGAAGCCACGGCTTGGTCGGTAATGTATCCAAAAATCATCAACCCCATGGAAACAAGCAGCGCCAAAACCATGATGGCGACAGTCGTGACGGACAGCCATCCGTTCCTCCAGAAGTTCTTCGTTCCGAATTGTATTATTCTTGAAATGATGGTGAACATTGTTTTTATTATACCAATATATACTTTCCCTTTTCCTCATCCCTGATGACCTTCCCCCTGTCCAGCGTTATGACCCTTTTCTCCAGGCCGTTGATTATGTTTTTGTCGTGAGTTGCCAGAATCAGCGTTGTGCCGAGCTCGTTGATTTTCTTGAGAAGATTGATGATTTCCGAAGTGTGGAATGGGTCCAGATTTCCGGTCGGCTCGTCGGCGATGATGACTTCCGGACGATTGACCATGGCGCGGGCTATGGCTACTCTCTGCTGCTCGCCTCCGGAAAGTTCGTGCGGAAAGTTTTTAAACTTGTCGCTAAGCCCCACCATCTCCAGAACCTGCGGGACCATTTCTTTTATTTCGCTTTGCGGCCGCGCGGCGGCTTCCATGGCGAAAGCCACATTCTCAAAAGCGTTCTTGTTGGACAAAAGGCGGAAATCCTGGAAAACGATGCCGATGTGCCTCCTGAAAAGCGGGAGTTCGTGGTCGCCAAGCTTGCTGACTTCGTACTGGCCGAAAAATATGCGCCCTTTTGTCGGCCTGTCTTCGCCTATCAGAAGCTTGATAACCGTGGATTTTCCGGCGCCGGAACGCCCCACCAGCGAAACGAATTCGCCAGGGTTTATCCTGAAATTGACGTCTTCCAGGGCCGCCCCGTGGTTGTTGTAAATTTTAGAGACCGATTGGAAAGCAATCATATGGGATAGAATTTAGAAGCTAGAAAATAGAATCTAGAAGTAATTTGCCTGCATATTATAACCTGATTTTACCAAATTTATCAACCTGGTTATAACTTTTCCGCTTCCATGCGGGCTTGTGTATTATCCTATCTGCCCATGCGATAATGCAGCCAAAAAAGCCCAAGTGAAAAGAAGAGATGGTATATAGATTCCCAAAGAAAAGAAAAGAAAAGAAAAGAAAAGAAAAGAAAAGGTTGTCTTCGATTTTTTCATTATGAGAATCATACTATAAACGATGGCAGAGATGAGACCAAGAATCAATGAGTAAGATGCGTTCTCAAGATAAATCGCAGATAAGCTACTTGGAGAAAAATTTAGAACGTGTTCAAAGAAATCTATAACAAATCCGCCCCCAATAACGCCCAATTCCCCCGTTACTATCGACCCGAAAAAAATAACTAGGCCAATAAAGAATCCAATAACAAGACAAAGAATGTACTTTTTCATTTTATCAATATTTTGACGGTATAATTTTTGCCGTCGTCAAGAACGACCTTTAGTTGCCACTTACCAACGGACAATGTCCCTGTATAAAGATTGAATATATATTGATGACTTGTTGAGTCATATCGGAAGTTATTCCCGTTATCAGCATTACCCGTTGAGAGCGCGATTTCATCAGTACCCACAGTATTATCCTGTATCTTTGCGACGAAAAGTTGGGCAGATGCGGAAGAAATAAAACTGCCACTGGCATCAGTAAGTTGGAATTTGACTGGAAGCGTCCTGCCAAGTTTATAAAGACCTGAATTGTCAATTTTAACTGGCGGGAGGAAGCCGGAAAAATTGTATACAACCGAAAAACGCAATTCATGTACCCTTGGATTGCCCGCATTATCCACGGCTTTTAGTGTAAAAACATTGTCACCAAGCTTGCTAAAAGCAATAGTTTGGCCGTTAGTAACGCCTACTCCATTTAATGTAGCCATTACAGACGCGACTCCCGATTCCGAATCTGTAGCGCTAAAAGACAATGTAGCAGTGGCATTCAGTATTGTCGTGGATGCCAATAGAGGCATGATTAGCATCGGCGGAGTTATGTCCGCGCTTTGGCTTCCCGAAAGCACTGCACTTGGTTGTATATTAGAATCGGTAACACCGTCGCCATTACTATCCAAATTGAGGGTTAAATCGCCTTGGAAACCGCTGAAAATGGCGTTTGCCACAGTTTGATTGCCAGTGATAGGAATATTCTGATAAACGGCTTTATTGGTAATAGTTGCGCCGCTTGCGGATTTAATATCAAACTCAGCGGTGCCGGAAGCCGTACCGTTGATAACCACTCTATATGTATCTCCCTCGGGAACTCGCACAAAACTGTTGTGCTCTATGACATCGTAACTAGCTCCCGGGATACCGAATTCAATCGTGCCGCTTGACGTGGGACCGAGATGCCGATTTTGAGAATCATAGACGCTCAAACTCACCGGAGAATGTGTTTCAAAAATAATCGCGTTCGGACTCCCTTGCGTGCAAGGTGTCGCATCTCGCGATACGTTACCAGAAGAAAAAAGAGGATTGTCGTTTAAGATGTTATCTATGATATTAAGGATATTGGAATCTTTCACTAATCCCAAATGGTCAACTCCCGTGGTGTCAAACGGGGCGTAATAAGTAAGAGTTGTGCTCGAAATGCTGTTCGCGCTTCCGAAGGGAACCGTGCCATCGCCATCTGTATAACCCAAATCATATCTGCCGTCCGGATAAACAAGGAAGCCGCCGATGGTATTGAAATTTTCGCAGCCGACTATATTATAGATTTTCGGGGCGTTAATAGATGTTGAATCCCTGACATGGTAAGCGTCGGCAAGGGCGAGAAGTTCGCTATTCCTGCCCTGGTTTATGAGAAACTGTTTAGTTTCGTCATAGTTCAAAAAATTGTCCGTGCCAGAACTGAAATCATCAATGTAGGAGCCGATAGCCGAAAAATAATTCCTGCTCGGCAAGAGCTCGTAGACAGCCGGCATATTTTGTGATATTTTCTTGGCTTCGTCAGTATTAAGAATACCAACATCAAACAATCCGAGATTTATTTTGAAATCTAAGTCATCGCCATAATTTATAATTTTAGCTATCTTTGGCGCTCCCAAATTCGGCGTCCCGAGAAGTATCAGCTTATCCAAAAATTGTGAACTGGAAGTGGCGACGAGGTAATCTCTAGTTAAAAGCCCTCCCATACTGTGCGCGATTATATTTATTTTGCCGTCGGTAGAAGCAGCTATGGCCTGGGATACAACCGAATCAAGTTTGTTAATTTGACTTTGGATGTCCAGCCGCCAGTCGTAAGGAACCACAAAAAGGTTTACATTTTCCGTATAGCCGATAAGGTTATGTATAAGATTTTTATAGAAGATTCTGTTGCTCTCTTCTTCAATAGCCGACGATGCGTTCATTTCTTTTCCAGCAATCTGTATGCCACCGGTGGAAAGCTGAAGGTCGTCTAAATATGTATCTCCGGGAAATCGCATCTGCGAAACATTCGGCCATACCTCTTCGCCATTCGAAACTCTATTCAACCTCGACCCCATAATCCCCGGCACAATAACAACTGGTTCTCTCGGAGTTTCCACAATCCCCAATCTGAAATAAGCGTCTCTGGACGTATTTGCGCCCCAATAGCCGTCGTTATACGTATTTGATAAACTTCCGTAAATTATTATGCCATTCGTATTTTGAGAAGGTCCGTGATTAATCGCCAGCCAATAAAGGCCCGGCTCAAGAGAAATCAAGGAATCGAAATTGAAAATGAACTCGCCCGGCGCGACATATTGTCCGAAGGTTCTCTCTGTGCTTGTGGCGACCGAATCTCCTATGTCGTCATTGTTATCTCTGTATATCTTCACATATGCCTGGCTACAGCAGTAATTGCCGCTGTCCGGCCCAAGGTAAAAAGCCACGGAACTGATTGTGGTTGTGGCTAAAATCAGGATTTTTTGCGATCCGCTAAAGCCGATTATATCGTCGTGATTAAGCTGCTGGGGAGGTACGGCCGCAAAAATATTTTCAACGTTGAAATTCATGAAAATACTCGCGACAAACATAAAACTTACGAAAAACCCAAGTTTTTTCATTTAACTTAAATTATACAACATCCGCTTTTACTGCAACCTCAACAGGATTAGATAATCCCCTACATAAGCTTTACTGGCCTGCCTATAAGACGGGTTTTCGTTCAAAAATGAATCTACATAATTACTGACTAAAATTAGATATCCCGGTTTATCTGCGGAAGGCAGGAACTCGGCGTTTTTAATTGTTCTGCCTGAGTAGAATTCCATGCTTTCTCTTGGCTGCCATTTGTAAAGAAAAACAGGATTGGAGTCCATCTGGCTCTTCAAATAATTGCCGATGGTTTTTTGGTCATAGACATAAGGGAAATAATATTGAGGCAAGTTTACAAACGCGTCTCTTGATGTATACGCGAATGCCGAAAGTACAATTACTGTTAAGAAGAAAGGGAGCAAATCGCGGATTTTGTGATGGGAAAAAATTGCGCTTTCAAATAAATAATAAAGGCCTGCAGAAATGAAAATTGCCGCGAACGGATAAATCGGAACAAGGTAAGCCAACATTTTGGTGCTGGCAACGGCGAAAAAAGCAAAAATAAGCGTCATGCTTAAAAGACCAAAAAACATTTCTTTCCGGTATTTTTCTATTGAAGGCAGTATTTTGTGGCTAAAAATCGCAAATGGAATAAGGGCTGCCACGGCAAATGCCCACGGCTGATAAGAATTCCAGAGTCCGCCGAGATAATCGAGCGTCGTCATTCCCTGCATGTCCGTAATTCCTCTGTCGAAAACCTGAGTTACAAAATATTGATTCCAAAACTTGCTTTCAAAAACTGCCGTTTCATAAATATGCCAAGGGGAAATAATCAAAGCGGTTATTCCAAATCCAAGCCAAGTGTACTTTTTCTTAAGCCATTTCCAGTCACGATAAATCGCGCTGTAGGCGAACGCCGGTAGAAAAGCGAGAAATCCGATAACGTTTTTAAAAAGTATTCCGATGCCTATCCCTACTCCAAAACCTATAAGCCATTTTTCATTTTTTCTCGCTTTTATAAGGCACAGTAAAGAAAAAAGAATTGCGGCAGTAACGGGAATGTCCATTCTGGATTGTCTCCCGAAAAGATAAAAAGGTGATGAGAAAAGAAGAATTAGCGCCGTAAAAAACGACAATATTTCATTGCCGGTAAGTTCTAGGGTCAAAAAATAAAGAATAACAACCGCGACAATGCCAAGCAGCGCCGACGGAAGACGCAACGAGAATTCGGAAACACCGAACAATTTTATGCTTCCCATAACCAACCAGATATAAAGAGGCGGCTTCTCAAACCATGGCTCATTGAACCTCGTCAGTGTGAAAAAATTGCCGTTAGTTAAAGTGTTATTGGCCACATCGGCGTAAATTGCTTCGTCCCAATCAATGAGCGGCAGTTTTCCGAGATTAAAAAGGAAATAAAAAGACGAAAAAATTAGAATTACCAGGAAAATAATAGTCCCTTTTTGCCAGGTAAAATTTAAACCCATGATATTGTTTCAATTATAACTTTTCCACTTCGGCTTCTATAAACTGGTCAAGATTTCCCGCCAGAACATCCTCAACCTGCGTTGTTTCAACCTCCGTCCTGTGGTCTTTGACGAGCTTATAGGGATTCAAAACATAAGAGCGAATCTGGCTGCCCCATTCCGGCTTCACATTTACGTGAAGATGGGCCAGTTCCTCAACCTTGTGCTTTTCCATCAGTTGCACGAGTTTGCCTTTAAGCAAGCTCAAGGCCTTTTGCCGGTTTTGTTCCTGCGAGCGTTCGGCGCGCGAACCTGCCGCAAGCCCCGTGGGGATGTGTACGATTCTTACCGCGGTTTCCACTTTGTTCACATTCTGTCCGCCCGGCCCTCCGGCGCGCGAAAATTCCAGTTTCAAATCGTTTTCCGGAATTTCCATTTTTGATTCGTCCACTGCGGGAAGCACGGGAGCGACTTCAACGAGCGCGAAAGATGTATGTCTCAATTGTTTTGCCGAGAACGGCGAAACGCGGACTAGGCGATGAACTCCGTATTCGCCCTTGAGATATCCGAAAGCGTAATCCCCTTTTATTTCCAAAGTTCTGCGGTTGGGAGTGTCGTCCAGAACCGTGACTTTCCATCCGCGCTTTACAGCGTAATTTTTGTACATATCAAAAAGCATCAGCGACCAGTCGCCCGCGTCTTCGCCTCCGGCTCCGGGATAAACCGAGATCACCGCCGGCGATTTGTCGTATTTTCCTTTGAAAAGTTCTTCCAGTTCCAGCTGGCGGAATTTTCTTTTTATTTCGTAAAAATAATCTTCGTTGAAATTTTTTTCGAGTGTTTCGAGTCCGTTTTCTATTTCGTGATATTTCTTCGTGATGCTGTCCAATTCGCCGAATATCTTTATTTTCTCGTCGGCGTTTTTTCTGTCGGACCAAAAATCCGCCTTTGACATTTCGGCTTCAATTTCGTTCTTCAGTTTTTCCTTGCCGGCGACGTCAAAGACGGCCGCCGAGGCGGCCAAGTTCGGTTTTGAGTTCTGCCAGTTCCTGTTTGAGGTCCATGAGAAGATTATAGTTCTTTTTTAATTTGATTCCAATCAACTCCGCTTATTTCTTCTAATTCTTTAAGAATATATTTTAATGTTTGCTTAGGAAGATCGTAAGGTATAGTTACCGATTTCTGATTTCTTGGCCATATTGCCTTAAAATGGCTACCATCTCCGCCCACCTTATTAATTTCAAAACCTACCCTTTTAAGGGCTTTACAAAAACGATTCTGCTTAATTTCTCCGGGTAATTCACTAAGCGAGGGCATAGGCGTTCTGCCGTTCCCCCTCCTTAACTATAGCGGCTTCCTTTTTATAGGAAGAAGGAACTTCAAATGAAGTCAAAATCGCGTCTCTCACGTTTTTATCAAGCTCTTCCAAGTTGCGTCCGTGGGCAATTATGCTTCCATATTTAAAATTGGTACTAACAGAAATTATAAGACCATCATCTTTATGATGCTTAAATTCAATCGGACCATACTGCCTGAAATATTTATTAAGCTCATAAAGCCCGCTTGGAACAGTCGCCTTTCCCAGTAGTGCTTTTATTGCCTTATCTTTTGTTACTTTGAGTAAGTTCATTAGATACCCTTTATACGACTTAATTTAATGCGCGTCAATGGTGTGTTTTATTGATTTAAATTATAGCATATTCTACTCACATAAATTAACGGTTGTGGTTTCTTGGTCCATGTTTTTATTATATCTTCTTTATTTCAACTTCCAATTTATTCATTTCAAACTTAACTATGAAATTATTGAAAAAGCCGACTTGACCTAAAATACCATGCGCCACTTTTGGTGGTATGTCCGGTGAAAATCCACACCATACTTTCATGGGCCACCCTCCTATATACAGAGTTATATCATGAAAGTAAGCAGTGAATTGACCACCACCAATTCCCCCGAATTTATCTATTGCTCCTTTTTGAACATCTATACCGATAATTCCACCAAGAGCTTCGGGAAAGATATCCCAATCTGAACCTGAATCTATTAAGGCTTCATAACCAACTTTTTTCCCGTTATACTCAATTGTTACGGGAATTATCGGTCTATAAATTTTTGTCCGCTTAGGAAAGGCGACGCTGGGGTTCGCTGGTAATTGTTTATATGGAAACTTCATACCCACCATACCCTTCAAATCAAAACGACCCTCCTACAAATGAATTAGGTTCTAATGGAACATTAAGCATAATTGGAACTTCAATTCCTTTTTTAATGGCTTTTTCATACGCTTCCTTTGCATTCTCCGAAGAAGAAATTACTGTTTTTTCATCTTCATCCAATGCAACCCACAAACCCTTATATTTCTTGAATATATTGGTCCAATTTATAGTCTTTTTCATATATTTACTTATTATGCTTGCGTAAGCATATTATACCATATGATAGTATTATTTTTGCTCTTTACGCAAGCTCGAACTCAACTAGGTGGGCTAGGCAGGCCTGCTTGAAGTCCATGGGGAGGGTATGAGGGAAATTGAGAAACTGGATTTATTAATATTCCTTAATCGTTACCCAGTTATTCTCTTCATTAAAGTTTAACTTATTATACCCAGTGGTTTTATTCATTGTATATGTCCCTATATAATGTTTAAACAATTTTTCACCCTCTGCTTCTGATACTTTAGAAAGTTTCTGAAAATAATCAGCTGCAATTACTTCGTCATCAAAATATTCAATGGTTAAATGGGTCAATCCACCAGAATAACTATTAATCAAACTATCATTTATTGTGATAATCTCATCCTTTTTGATATTTGTCTGAACTATGACATGAATTATTCTGGTTGTGCCATGAATATCCTCGGGAATGACTTTATGTTGAGCGAGAACTATGTTTGTTGCAATCGGTGACGTTTGAGCTGTTTGTTCTTGTTTCTTTGAAATATCCGTTGAAATACCAAATAAAATAAAGAAAATGACGACGCTGCTACCGAAAATTAGTCCAATCTTTTTTCTCGTTATGTCTCCTTTAATAAAACGAGAAAAAGCAGATGGCTTAACTAGCCCGACAATAAGACAAACAATTGATGCAAAGAAAAGTATTAAAAATAAACTGTCCATATTTTTATTGTATCAAATTTATGTGGGTCAGGAAGCCTGCCTGCCGGGTAGGCAGGGACTCGAATCTTTAAGTAAAATGGATTTTTTTATAGCGGATACTCGCCAATACCCGCACGATAATCCTGCAAACAATGAACGCGATAATGATAATTAAAGATTCTATATTGAATAGAATGGCTCCTCCAATCAATACCACCGCAATAACTGCTTCTATCAGGTCAAACTGCATCCATGTATTAACATAAATTTTATCCGTACCGGTTGGAAGATATTCATGCCTGGAACTCAAAAGCCAGAAGTAATCCAAAATTTTCCAAATGACGAAAACGGTCAAAAAATAAACCGACGTAAGTTGAGTGGCATATATGTACAGAAAAAGCGTGAACATAATCGCGACATCAAGCATAACGTCAATTTCCCTTTTGGGCGGGAATTTCTTTAACGAGGGAGAATAATCAATCCAGTAATCGACAATGTCAAAATAAACAAAAATAAAAGCCGCGTATTGCCATGGATATTGAAGCGATGGCCACCATTGGAAACCAAGGCCGAGCACTATGCCGATTAAGATATCAACGAATTTCAAACTGAAATTTTTCATCTTATAAATTTTAGCCCCGCCGATGGCGGGATCTGCCCCGCATTCTGCGGGACATAAGATTTTGTAACGCGCTTCCGCACTAACAAAATCTAATGTGGGCGCACTAGGATTCGAACCTAGAACCGCGAAGGTATAAGCTTCGTGCTCTGCCGTTGAGCTATACGCCCATGTTTAATATTCTAATTTCTGCTTTAGCCACCCACCGCCGATGGCGGGGTCCCGCTATAGCGGTGATAAGCTACTGGCCCATTGTTTACTTGTAAATACTACTCCTGGCCCACCCCAAAATTCAATATTCCGATCCTCAAGGTATATGAAATGCTTCGCATTTCATCAATTTGTTCACTCGGCAGAAATAAAAAAGGTTGGCTTTTTTACACCTGCCTCGTTCCAAACTGTAAGCTCGGGAGCTCCCTGCCCGCCTTTGGAGGGTGCCATTGAGCTATACGCCCATTTATTGGTTATTGGAACTTGGTATTTGGTCAAAAAGCCACCAATAACCAAGCTCTAAATTCCAAGTTCCAAACTCTAAACTACTACGGGCTTTATTCTAAATGGTTTTAGCAAATTGTAAAATTCCTCGCCTTCCAGCGTTTCTTTTTCCATAAGGGTTTCGGCGATTTTTTTAAGCGCTTTTTTATTGGAGAGCAAAACTTTTTGGGCAACGGCGTAAGCGCGGTCAATGAACACTCTGGTTTCTTCGTCTATTTTCTCCGCCATTTTTTCAGAATAATTTTTCTCCGTGGTCATCTCTCTGCCCAGAAAGATAAGTCCCTGGGTTTTGCCGAAAGTCATCGGGCCGAGTTTTTCGCTCATTCCGTATCTGGTGACCATGTGGCGGGCAAGCTCGGAGGCGTGCTCAAGGTCGTTTGAGGCGCCGGTGGAAACGTCGCCGAAAGTCATTTTTTCGGAAACAAACCCTCCCATCATCATTGCAAGGTCATTCAGGAACTGCGTCTTGGTGCGGAGATTTTCTTCTTCAAGCGGAAGTTTCATCGTGTATCCGCCGGCCATTCCCCTGCTGATGATGGAAATTTTCTGCACCGGGTCCGAGCCCTTGATGGACGCCGCCACGAGCGCGTGTCCGCCTTCGTGATAAGCGGTTATTTTCTTTTCGTTGTCCGTAATGACGCGGTTTTTTCTTTCGGGCCCGAGCATGACTTTCTCAATCGCTTCCTGGAGTTCTTCTTGTCCTACGGCTTTTTTGTTGGCGCGCGCGGCAAGAATGGCGCCTTCATTCATCAGGTTCGCGAGGTCTGCTCCCGAAAATCCCGGCGTCCTGACGGCCAATTTTCTCAAATCAACGTCCTTGCCGAGCGTTTTGCCTTTGCTGTGGATTTTCAAAATTTCTTCGCGGTCTTTTATGTCCGGCAAATCAAGAACAACTCTGCGGTCAAACCTGCCGGGACGTAAAAGCGCCGGGTCCAGAATATCGGGACGGTTGGTGGCGGCGAGAATAATAACTCTCGTGTCGCGCTCAAACCCGTCCAATTCCACAAGAATCTGGTTAAGCGTCTGCTCACGTTCGTCGTTGCCTCCGCCGAGTCCGGCTCCGCGCTGGCGTCCGACTGCGTCAATTTCATCAATGAAAAGAATTGAGGGGGCCGCTTTTTTTGCGGTGGCGAAAGCGTCACGCGTGCGCGAAGCTCCGACGCCGACGAACATTTCAACGAACTCCGAAGCGGAAATATTAAAGAAGGGCACATTACTCTCGCCAGCGACGGCGCGCGCCATCAATGTCTTGCCCGTGCCCGGCTGTCCCATTAAAAGAACTCCGCGCGGGATTCTCGCCCCCAAATCCCAAAACTTTTTCGGGTCCTTCAGGAACTGGACTATCTCAAGAAGCTCTTCTTTGGCTTCCTTAAGTCCGGCAACATCCTTGAATGTGACTTTCTCCTTGCCGAAACCGGAAAGGCGGATATTGGAACGCCCGAAGCTGAACGCCTGATTGACGCCCGTTTTAGCCTGCCGGAGCATGAACCAGAAAATGGCGCCGATAATCAAAATAGGCAAAAGTGTAGGAATGAGAATTGCAGCCCAGTAGTTGGCGCCCGACTGGCTTTCCACGGCAAGTTTCACTTTCTGTAATGCCTCGGAATTTACATTGAGATTTTTAAGCGATTGAGTCAGGCCTGCTTCCGCTTCCTTTTTGGAAATGGCGGGGGTGCCGTCAGCAAGTTTTATTTTGAGTTCTTCTCCGTTTATGCCGATTTCGGTAACCTGTCCGGCGTTTATTTTGTCGGTCAGCTGGCTCAAACTCAATTCCTGCGGCTTAGCCGCAGTCCCGGAAAATTCCGAGAATACCATGGAAACGAGAATCAACGTCAGAACCCCCCAGAGGATGTTTTTTGAAAAGTTTTTCATTTTGTTAGATTAAAAAATACGAATTGGGCAATTACGGAATTTATGCAATTGTCGCAAGTGAAATGTATTTTAAACTTTTTTAAAAATAGTGTCCACCCCTACATCATAACGGCGAATGGCGCATTGCGACGAATACTTTAACCATCGCCGTTTGGCGTGAAGGTCAAAGCCAATCAATAAAAATACATTCAATTCAATTAAAGTAAGGAATCTAGGTGCTATGATGTATCATAGCACCTAGGGAATGTGGCGGTCGCATTTTCCCTGCCTGCCGGCAGGCAGGACTACTTGGAAAAATGAAACACCCTCCGCTGCAAACTAATGAGCGGAGGGGTTAAAACTTGCTGGCATGACAGCAGACACACTACCACGGGCTGAAAACCTTTCTTATGAATACTTCGTCGCAGCCGTCCTCCAGAAGACCTATGCGAACAAAGTTCCTGAAAATCAGCCCAGCTACGAATAAAGCTGACTGGCCAAATAGGACGTGTACTCCAGTTTGGCTGTAAACCACTCCGGCGCCGACTGACGTCAGAAATAATAACTCAGCAATCACGAAGAACGCCCGTGGCAAAATCCAGTCCCATTCCGGAGCCCTACAGCGCCACGGAAGTATCCCGAAAAGCAGCCTTGGAAGAATCTCCATCAGCGGATCGTAGAACCCCCAGCGAACAAGAAACGTCGCCGAGAGAAAAACGGATAGGACAACTGCCACGAAATAGTTCATTTCTGTTGGGTTTTCCATTTTTTCACCTATCAAGTTGCTGTGTTCCAAGCCGCAGATCTGCGGCAAGGCATATCCTTTGATAACGAAAACATGATATCACTTTTTATTATAGAAGTCAAACAAAATTATAAAAAACGCAAAATATCGCTGTTTTATGATACAATTCACGCAAATGCGCGAAGACCTTCAGCGAATAGAAAAATACGTCAGAGCCGCCAATTATCTTTCGGTGGCGCAAATTTATCTCGGGGATAATTTTCTCCTCAAAGAACCTCTCAAACCGGAACACATAAAACCGCGACTGCTCGGCCATTGGGGAACCTGCCCCGGTTCAAATTTCATATACGCCAATCTACAGAATCTTATTTCAAAACACAAAGCGGAGATGCTTTTCATTATGGGCCCGGGGCACGGCTTTCCTTCCATACAATCCAATCTTTTTATTGAAGGAACGCTCGGAAAATATTATCCGGAAGCAACCGAAGATGAAAAAGGTGTCGGCTACATAGCGAGCAAATTCAGTTGGCCATACGGATTCCCGAGCCATTCTAATCCCGGGGCGCCCGGCGTAATTCTTGAAGGAGGCGAACTCGGCTATTCCCTTTCAACCGCTTACGGCGCTGTTTTGGATAATCCTGATTTAATCGTTGCGACGGTTGTCGGCGACGGCGAAGCAGAAACCGGCCCGACGGCAACGGCTTGGCATTTGAATAAATTCGTAAATCCCGCCGAGAGCGGAGCCGTTCTGCCGATACTCCATTTAAACGGATACAAAATTTCCGGCCCGACAATTTTCGGACGGATGTCCAACAAAGAACTGAAGTCGCTTTTTTACGGATACGGCTATATGCCGTTCATTGTTGAGGGCAGAGATATTTACCGAAAGATGGCCGACACAATGGAAAAGTGCTACGAAGAAATTCGTTCAATACAGGAAAAATATCGCGCAGGCCTGCCCGCCAAAAAGGAGGGCAAAAAAATAGAAAGCCTGCCTGCCGGCAAGGCAGGTCCCCGCTTCCCTATGCTCATTTTGAAAACGCCGAAAGGATGGACAGGAATAAAAAAACTTCACGGACAAAAAATAGAAGGTAACTGCCTTTCGCATCAGGTTGTGGCACCGGAAGCAAAAACTAGCAAGGTTGAATTAAAAGCGCTTGAGAAGTGGCTCCGTTCTTACAAATTCAACGAACTTTTTTCTGCAGACACGGGATTCATAAAAGAAATAAAAGAACTCGTCCCGCCCGCAGAATTGAGAATGGGAGACAGTAGGCACGCGCACGGAGGCCCGGAAGTCACAAAGAAGCTGGATTTGCCCGACATACTGCCCTTTACCGAAGACGGTCTGCCTGGCACCATCGGCTCAAGCAGTATGCGTCGCGCCGGCGCGTATCTCAAGGAAGTCATTGCGAGAAATAAAAACAATTTCCGCCTGATGTCCCCGGACGAAACCTATTCCAACAAACTGGACGAGGTCTTCAAGGAAACTGCGCGCGCTTTCATGTGGCCCATTAAAAAATGGGATAAGGACCTAAAGCAGAAGGGACGCGTTATTGAAATGCTTTCCGAACATTCGCTTCAGGGAATAACGCAGGGATATGTTTTGACCGGCAGGCACGCAATATTCGCCTCTTACGAAGCGTTCATACAGGTTGTCACAAGCATGGTTGACCAATATGCCAAATTCATGAAAGTTGCGCGCGAAATATCCTGGCGCGGCGAGGTTCCCTCTTTGAACTATATACTTACCTCTTCCGGATGGCGCCAGGAGCACAACGGCTTCTCTCACCAGAACCCGGGATTTATAGACAATATTCTCCAGAAACACGGGTGTTTCATAAATGTTTATTTCCCGCCGGACGGCAATTCCACTCTCGCGGTTTTGAAAAAAGTTCTGGAATCAAGAAATCAAATAAATCTGATTGTCGCAGGAAAGACGCTTGAACCGCGCTGGCTGACGCCGGAGCTCGCCGAACGCGCCATTGAACGAGGACTTATGGTCTGGGATTTTGCGAGCGACGATAATCCGGATATCGTGCTTTGCGGTACCGGCGATTATCTGACCAAAGAAGCGCTTGCCGCTATTGACCTCGCCAAGGTTGAACATCCGTCCGTCCGCATCCGCTTCGTGAATATTATTGAACTGTCGTCTCTCGGTTTGGGCAACGCCGAATGCCGCGTGCCCCTTCACGACTTTGAAGATTATTTCACCAAAGACAAACCGGTTATATTCAACTTCCACGGTTACCCCGAAACGCTCAAGCAGGTTCTCTTTGACCACATTCACGACCTGCCTGCCGCGCCGAACGCGGCGCAGGCAGGAGGCGACCTAAGTAGCAGAGCGGAGCATACTACATGGCAAAGCGGTAAAAGATTTTCTGTTCATGGCTATATGGAAAACGGCTCAACGACAACGCCGTTTGATATGCAGGTCAGGAACGGAACGAGCAGGTATCATCTCTTGAAAGAAATTTTCCAGACGCTCGGCAAAAGAGGCGTTATTTCGCCGAACCTGGTTGAAAAGATAGAACAGAAATACGACAACAAACTTAAAGCGCACCGCGCTTACATAGAAAAACACGGAGTCGATCCGGAAGAAATAGAAAATTGGCAATGGAAAAGATAAAAAATTCTAAGTTGAAAGTTATAAAGTTTTCCGCCGAAGGCGGATCCGCCTCTGGCGGAAAAGTTATAAAGTTGAAACATGGATAAAAATATTTTAACAATAAATCTCGGCAGTTCGTCCAAAAAATACGCGCTCTTTGGCGGAGACGCGCGGCTTTTTATGGCTCATTTTGAAAAAACGGAGTCCGGCTTTGCCGTGACATATGACGGCAACGAACCTGCGGCAATTGACGAAGTGTTTTACAATAACGCTCTTTCGCAAGTCATTACTTACGCCAAGGAAAAGCATAATGCAGAAATAAACGCAGTTGGAATACGCGTAGTCGCCATAGGAAAAGAATTCGGGAAGCACGCCGTTATAGACGCAAAGTATCTTGAAACCCTTTCCAAAGAAGCCGAACGCGACCCGGCACACATACCGTTTGTTGTTGACGAACTCGCAGAATTAAACCGCCTTTTGCCCGGAATTCCTGTTGTGGCGGCCTCGGACAGCGCCTTTCATTCAACGATGCCTGCTATTGCCAGCCGCTACGCTATTCCATCGCAGAACAGAATTGAACGCGCAGGTTTTCACGGACTTTCCGTTGCCTCAGCTGTTTCGCAACTGGAAAAATTACTCGGTAAAACTCCGGAACGTGTGATTGTCTGTCATATGGGAAGCGGCGTCAGTATAACCGCGCTTTTGAACGGAAAAAGTATTGAAACGTCTATGGGCTACTCGCCAGTGAGCGGCGTTCCTATGAGCACCCGTTCCGGCGACATTGACCCGGAAGCTGTGTTGCGTCTTGCCGAAGGAAGTGATACAAAAAGCGTACGCAATATGCTTTATTCGCAAAGCGGACTTCTCGCTTTGAGCGGAAAATCGGGCGATATGCGCGTTCTTCTTGAAGCCGAAAAGAACGGCGATGAAAATTCCCGTTTGGCTATTGATACCTTTGCTTACCGGATAAAACTTTTAATCGGCGCTTACGTGGCAGCGCTTGGCGGACTGGATGCGATTGTTTTTTCGGGAACAATGGGCGTCCGCTCGGCTCCGGTGCGCAGCCGCGTTATACAAGGTTTATCTCATCTCGGAATTGTTATTGATGCCGGCTTAAACGAAAAAGCCCAGCCAATGAACGATATTTCGGACACAAAAAGTCCAGTCAGAATATTTGTATTGAAAACAGACGAGGAAGAGGAGATTAAGAAGGCGGTTGCAGATACTATTTCTTAGAAACGTATTCTACAATCTTGTCCCAATCAAGGCGACTTTTGGTGTAAAAAAGTTCTATAATATCTTTTGTCATTTCATTTATTTTTTCCGCATAGAGGTCTTTGAATGTCTGGTCGCGTTTTTTCGCTTCAGCATCAAGTGGCTGGATAATTGTTTTATAAAGTTGACTGTCGCCAGAAACAAGTTCCCAAAAGGATTGTCCACATAGCTTGTAATAATTTTGGTCTTTATTTTTCTTATCAATCTTGTATGCTTGATTATCGCGGCCATAAATACATCCATTAACGGCAATAATCTCGGTTTTTTTACCGCGTGCTGCGCGAATAATTTTTTTTGCAATCGCGAAATTACGTTTCATTGCGTTGACTTGGTCGCTATTGCCCCAATTTGGTCCAGATTTGATACCAACAATGTATATTTTCCCATCGCGTTCGAAGATTAGGTCTATGCTACGATATTTAGCTTGCTCTGCTTTCTTACCCTTAAAAACTTGTTTGCACACATTGATAGCAAGGTTTTCCATAAGATCGCCAAATATCGTTTCTTCTTGCGACGACAAAAACGCATCAAGAATATTCTTTGCAAGGTCGCCAGCGGTTTCTACGTTTTTTGCTTTGAAAAGATAGGGGTTCTTTCGTTTTGCTACGTTTTTTAATTTTATAACTTTTAAAGCTTCAAATCGTATTTCATAAAATGGCCGAATGACATCGGAAACGATAAAGGTGTTTAATTTTTTATAATTTAGTTTTTTCATAATTGCGTCGTTTGTTCTCGGATATTTTTAATAGCCAGATTATAATATTCTTCTTTTATTTCAATACCAATTGAACTACGATCAAGTTCAAATGCGGTAATGGAAGTAGTTCCCGCTCCGAGAAACGGATCAAGGACGACATCACCGGGTTTCGTGAAGAGTTTGATAAACCATGCTGGAAGTTCCTTGGGAAATACCGCGCTGTGTTGTTTATTAGATGTCTCTGTTGCCATGACAAGCACATTCGTAGGATACGCCATATCTCGTCCAACCCACCTTGAAACGTTTTTACCGAAACCACTACCGACTTTTGAGTTGTCTCTTGTCTTGTCTGTATTGCTTAAATTCTTGAGTCGCGTTTTCGCCCAGTTCCCCATCGGCACCATTACTTCTTCTTGATACATAGTGAAATTTTTTTGTTTGTTGAATTGAAGTATACGCTCCCATGAATCACGGAAACGGTTCGGCCACTTGCCAGGGTAGCAGTTTTTCTTGTGCCAAATAAACTCTTCCGTCCAGAACCAGCCCTGCTTTCTCATGTTAATAATTAGCTCCATTACGTAGGTATGGCGCTCGCAATCAACCACTTTTTCTTTGATATTGAGTATGAACGTGCCGGTCGGCCGCATAACGCGAAGCAATTCTTTGGTAATCGGCAAAAACCATTCAGCATATTTGTCTGGATTGATACCGCCATATGTCTTTTTACGCTGATCGGCATATGGTGGCGAAGTCACTATAAGATCAATGCTACCGTCGGGCATAGTTTTAAGCACCTCTAAACAATCTCCCAAAATCACGTCTGCTTTGGTTTTGGTTTTACGCGTAAAGAGATTTGTTTTTTCTATGGTGCTCATTGTCATATTGAAATTATATCATAAAGTAGCCCTGCTAGTGGTGGTATTGAAAAAACTCCAGATTCGGACAATAATTAAGCCCGATAGTTAAATGCGTCGGTGGCGGACCACCGCTAAAGCGGGGCCCCGCCTACGGCGGTGGGTGGCCAATGGGCTACGCAGGTATGTCCAACGGTAAGAGAAAGATAATTTTAAAATGCGTCGGTGGCGGAGTGGTCAATCGCAATAGACTGTAAATCTATCGCCCTATGGGCTTCGTAGGTTCGAATCCTACCCGACGCACAAAATAAAAGCAGAAATAGGGGTCTCTAAACTGAATCAACTTCCTTATTGGATGATGTTTCTTCCGTTTTTTCCTCGCTTGTTTCAGCTAAGTCCTTGAAATCTATCTTCGGCTTGCCGTTGCCGTTAGGCGAAACTCTTTTGAGTTTGTCGTTGATGAAATTGTCCACTTTCATCAAAACGACTTTCGTTTTCCTTAACGACTTAAGAAGAAAAGCATTGAAAGCCGCGTCTATTTTTTCCGGAATCTCGGAAGAAGACAGGCGGTCCAAAAGATTTTGCTTGCCGGAAGTTTCTTCGCCGACGCGCGGCAAAGAACGGGCCACGAGATAAAGCATCGTTCCAAGCGATGCCATCAAAATCGTTGTCAAAATGAATTGAAGCATTGATTTACAATTCCAAACGAGAAAATGTCTTTACTTGTATATTTTCGCCTACCTGGGCAATGGTCAACTTTATTATTTCGTCCACGGTTCTGGACTCGTCTTTAATATACGGCTGTTTCAAAAGTTCTTCAACATTGGCCGGGCCTGCGGCCGCTATCTGCATAGCGAGGTCCTTGGCGAGCTTTTTGAAGGGCTCCGAGCGCACCACGAAATCGGTTTCGGCGCGGACATCAAGAATTACGCCTATTCTTTCATTATGCACGTATGATTGTATCAAACCGGCTCCGGCTTCCCTTCCGGCTCTTTTTTCCACTTTTGCGAGTCCGCGTTCGTGGATAAGCTTGATGGCTGCGTCAAAATCTCCCTTGCTGTCGGCAATTGCCTGCTTGCACTCCATAACGCCTGCTCCCGTAACATCGCGAAGTTTCTTTATATCGTCTACGGCTGCCATAATATTTTTGCTTTTTTTATTTTACCTCAACTTCTTCTTTCGGCTGAATAGGAAGAGCAACTTTGCCTTCCTTGATTGCCTCTTTCATTTTGTCCAGAAACCAATCAATGCTCATTTTCGCTTTGGTGTTGCCTACAACCGGATAATTGACGATTTCAGGGTCGAGGTCGGTGTTCACATAGGCCACAACCGGGATGCCGGCAATCTTGGCTTCTTTGACCGCGGTCATATGCGGATTCGGGTCAATGACAATAAGGATGCTAGGCACCGCCGCGTAATTTGCGAGTCCGCCAAAAAGTTCTTCAAGGCGGCGCATTTCTTTTTCAAAACCAAGCCGTTCTTTTTTGGTGTATTTGTCCACCAAAGCGCCACTGCTAAGTTCCGATTTAAGTTTCTTGTAATATTCTATCCTCTTGGAAAGAACTCTAAAATTTGTTATTAGCCCGCCGAGCCAACGCACAGCGACATACGGCAAATCAAGTTCTTTGGCGAATTTTGTAACGGAATCGGCTGCCTGCGGCTGAGTTCCGACAATCATCAAAGTTCCTCCGTTTCTCATTTTTTCTTTTATGAAAGCGGATGATTTTTCTATGCCGTCAATTGTCTTTTGGAGGTTGATTATCTCAACTTCGTTTCTGGTGGTCAAAATATAAGGCCTCATCCTCGGATGGGTCTTGTTCTTTTTGCGGCCGAGAAAAACGCCGGCGTCAGTAAGCTCCTTAAATGCTCCTTCCGGGAAAAGGTCGGTTAAATTGTCCTGTTTTGTTTCTTCCATAACTATGATACTAATATACAAATTGTACTAATGATACTAATTGATACGAATTTGTATTATTTGTATCATTCGCATACATTCGTATATTGGTATTACATTGTATGAGATAATGGCTTTTTTTGCAAATGATTTCCGTTAAAACTCTATTCCCAATTTTGCCAGTTCGCCATCGTTAAAAGGATGCTTTATTTCCTTCATTTCGGTCACCAGATTAGCGATATCAATGAATTCCTGGGGAGCTTTCCGTCCGCTTAAAATAAGCAATTTTTCTTTGGGGTAATCCTTGACTGCTTCAATCACCTGCTCCGGTTTCAAGAGACCGAGCGAAACGGCGACATTTATTTCGTCCAGAACTATCAAGTGCCACTTGCCGGAAGCCGATTCTTTTTTAAAAAATTCCAGCGCTTTTTCGGCGGCTTTCATATGCTCTTCAATGGGCAATTTGTCGCCAAGAATTCCGACGAAACCCAATCCCATTTTCTTTATTTCGAATTTCGAATTTGGGATTTCGAATTTGGCGGCGAAGAGATCTTCGCCGCTTTCCCACGGTCCCTTGATAAACTGAATCATCAGGGCGCTTTTGCCTCTGCCTGCAACACGGACCATCTGGCCGAGAGATGACGTTGTCTTACCCTTACCATTACCCGTAAATATTATAATCATTTTATTACTCCGCCGCCAAGCATCCGAAGTTCGCCAGAACTTCGTCCAGAGCGAGCCGAAGGCGACGAGGGATCTTCATTTATATTTATATAGAATACCGCGGACTGGCCTGCGGCCACAAATTTCTGCGGTTTGCCGAAAACAAGTTTCAGCCCTTTGCCTTTACCTTGTTCAAGCGACGCCTTAAAAACCGGCTGCCTGTAACGCACGCGCGCCATTACCGAGATTGGTAATTTAAAATTCGTAATTTTATTAATATCCGTTAGTTTCACTTCTTTCTTAAAAAGTGATTCGTCGTTTTCGCCTTCGGCGACAACTATGGTATTTTTTCTGACATTTTTTTCAGAAACGTAAAACGGCTTGCTTGTGCCAGGGGTTCTTTTCCAGTCGCCTGAAGCGAGCCCGTGCCGCTGGCCTATTGTGAAAAAATGGGCTCCCGAATGTTTTCCTATTACTTTTCCGGCAATATTAAGAACTGCTCCCCTTTTTGCCGGCAGATAAGAGCCCAAAAAATCGGCGAGCGTCACTTTGCCGAGGAAACAAATTCCCTGCGAGTCCTTCTTTTCTGCCGTGGATAAACCTGCCTTTTTAGCGATGGCGCGGACTTCCGATTTCTGATAATTGCCTATCGGAAATAAACAATGTTTGAGCTGTTTTTGGTTCAAAATCCATAAAAAATAACTCTGGTCTTTGTTTTTGTCTTTGGCGACCATCAGCGAATAACGAATAATTTTCGAATTTACGAATTTAGAATTTTTTATTCGCAAATTCGCAATGGATTCGCTATTCGTTGATAAGCCCAGTCGCACGTAATGCCCGGTTGCGACATAATCCGCTCCGAACTTCAGCGCTTTTTCCAAAAACAATCCGAATTTTATTTCCTTGTTGCACATCACGTCCGGATTGGGAGTAAGCCCTTTTCTGTATCCTTCAACCATATAATCAACAACTTTCTTTTTGTATTCTTCTTCAAAATCCCAGACGTAAAAAGGAATGCTTAGTTTTCCGGCAACCCTGCGGGCGTCCTCGGCATCAGTTTCGGCGCATCCGTCTATATTGTAAGAACGCATGAAAATGCCGACGACATCGTACTTTTTTCCGCCCGGGGCGGATCCGCCTTGGGCGGAAAGCAAAAGGGCGGTCACCGAACTATCCACGCCTCCCGACATTCCGACGAATACTTTATATTTTCTTTTCATGCTTCAATTTTAAACCAAAAAAGCGAAAGCGACATTTTGGACAACCTCGCAATCAAACAAACTAAAAGGCAGCTGCTGTTTCAAGTAGCCCCGCAGTACGTACGAGGACCAGGCTACTTGAAACAGCAGCGACTTCACTCTATGCCTTCGTACTCCCTAGATATGAGCTGGGAATTAATCTGTCTCATCATATCCAAAACAACGGCGACGACTATAAGCAAAGCCGTGCCGCTGACGGTCAAAACCGCTATTTTGGTGAATGCCTGGACAACCAGAGGCAAAATGGCTACTGAACCCAAAGCCATGGCACCGAGGAAAGTAACCCTTCCCGTGAGCTTGGAAAAAAATTCGGCCGTGGCTTCTCCGGGCCTGATACCAGGAACGAAACCTCCGCTTCTCTGCAGGTTCTTGGAAACTTCCTCGGGGTTGAAAGTTATGGCTGTGTAGAAATAAGTGAAGAGAACGACGAGCAGAAAATAAATTATTCCGTAAAAAAGCTGGTTGTTCAGGAATTCGGTCACTATCTGATTCATCTTCAGCGCGAAACTGACGGAGAAAATTGAAGTTACCTGCGCGAGGAACTGCGGAAAAAGAAGCACGGAGATGGCGAATATCAGCGGAATCATTCCGGCCTGGTTGACCTTGAGCGGAAGATAGCTTTGGACTCCTCCGTACATTTTCATTCCTCTGACGCGGCGCGCGTAGGCAATCGGAATTTTTCGCT
>CAYHXB010000003.1:17160-38195 GCA_964360535.1 uncultured Candidatus Saccharibacteria bacterium | reverse complement strand
ATTTTAACCATATTGGACGGCTGGGGCATCGGAAGGAATGACGAATCGAATCCCATTTATACCGCCAAACCCGAGAATTTCAAATGGCTTGAGGAAAACTACCCGGTTGGCAGTTTGCAGGCATCCGGCATATCAGTCGGCTTGCCATGGGGCGAAGTCGGAAGCAGCGAAGTCGGCCACATGACCATCGGCGCCGGCCGCGTCATCTATCAATACTATCCGAGAATAACTCTTTCAATACAAGACGGGAGTTTTTTCAAAAACCCGGCACTAAAGAGCGCTTTTGACCACGCAAAGAAAAACAATTCCGGAATCAATTTTGTAGGACTGCTTAGTAAAGCAAATGTCCACGCTTCCCTGGAACATCTGCAGGCGCTCCTTAAAATGGCCGAGCAGCAAAAAGTGGAAAATGTGAAACTCCATCTTTTCGCAGACGGCAAAGACAGCCCGCCGCGCACGCTGGAAAAATTACTTGAAGAAATTCCCAAAGAAAAGCTGGCAACGCTCATTGGCAGATACTACGGCATGGACAGAAGCCAGAACTGGGAAATAACTCA
This sequence comes from uncultured Candidatus Saccharibacteria bacterium, assembly GCA_964360535.1. Classification (GTDB taxonomy): domain Bacteria; phylum Patescibacteriota; class Minisyncoccia; order UBA6257; family 2-01-FULL-56-20; genus JACQKT01. The sequence goes on along the minus strand of CAYHXB010000003.1, from coordinate 37,638 downwards.
GCGCGCCTATGAATGCCTTACAGATATGCAGGAAGGCACGGCGGCCGATCTTGCTAAATCGATAAAAGACAATTATTCCAGAAACCCAAGCGAGGAATTTCTGTCGCCTCTCCGCGTCGCTCCCGACAAATCCATACAGGAAAATGACGCGGTGGTATTTTTTAATTTCCGCGAGGATTCTATCCGACAAATCGCAGAGTCGTTCATAATGAAGGGTTTCGATAAATTCCCCGTGAAAAATTTCGGCAATCTTTTCATAACCACCATGACCCACTACGAGGATAAATTTTCCGTCCCAGTTGCCTTTCCTCCAGACGCGATTGACAACTGCCTCGGCAAAGTCCTTTCCGATTCCGGGAAAATTCAGCTTCGCCTCGCTGAAAGCTACAAGTACGCGCACGTTACATATTTTTTCAATGGCTACCGCGAACCGGCTTTCAAGAACGAATACCGCGTAGTCATTCCTTCCATTTCGGCGCCGCGCCCCGACGAACATCCTGAAATGATGGCTTCTTCCATAACCGACCGCGTTATCGAAGCGCTAAATGACGATTCGTTCGACTTCATACTGATAAACTACGCCAATGCCGACACAATGGGACATACCGGCAATCTTGAAGCAGGGTTGAAAGCGGTCGCGATAATAAACGACGAAATCGGAAAACTTATAAAAGCCGCCGAAAGCCGGAACGCGACTTTGCTCATCACTTCTGACCACGGCAACATAGAAGAAATGCTTAACCCGATGACCGCGCAGATTGAAACCCAACATGACCCGAATCCGGTTCCATTTTATCTGATGGCTCCGGAATTCAAAAACAGGAAATTTATTAATTCCAATAATTTATCTTCTGAAGTCACTGGTGTTCTTTCCGATGTTGCCCCGACAATTCTTGAACTGATGGGTATACCTAAACCGCTGGAAATGAACGGAGAAAGCTTGCTGCAAAGTTTGGTATAAAGAATGCGAAGAAATTTTGCATTCTTTCATTTGGTTCGCTCCCCTGCAATAAAAAAGGTATTTTTACTGCAGGCTCGCTGCCAAATGTAGGATTTCTATGAATAACTGGTTAAAAATAAAAGAGTTGATAAAAAAGGCGCCGAAAGTGCCCGGAATTTACGTTTTTTATGAGAAAAGAAAAATTATTTATATAGGCAAAGCTTCCAATTTGAGAAGCCGGCTCACGTCATATCTTAAATCTGTACAATTCAAAAACGACCGGCTTCAGGAAAACGCCACCGACATTAAACTTATTCTGCTCCGTTCCGAAATAGAAGCGCTTATAGAAGAAGCAAAACTCATAAAGAAATATAATCCTCCATATAATGTTTTATGGCGCGACGACAAAACATATTTTTACGCGGCGATAACCAACCCATTCGACGCTACTCATGGCAGGAGAAAATTCTCACGTATTTTCGTCGTTCACAAAAACGCCCTACCTACTACATACCACATATTACCTACTGATTTTATAGGTCCTTTCACGGAGGGACGCGCATTGCGGCTTGTTTTAAAAATGCTTAGGCGTTCTTTCCCTTACTGCACTTGCCCGAAACAACATCTCCGACTTTGCCTTAATTCTCAAATTGGAAACTGCTTCGGTTTCTGCTGTGAAAAAAATTCTGAAGCATCTGTTGAACAAATAAAAAAATACAAAAAGAATATCAATATTATAAAAAATTTTCTTTTAGGAAAACCGCTCAAGGGTTTTTCCAAAAACCTGAAACCGGATGAAAAATCGGCTTTGGAAAAAATTCTGGCACACCGCGAATTTTTGGAAAGTTTTGATTCCAAAAATACCAATTACCAACCATCAACTACCGATTATTTAATCGAGGGTTACGATATTTCTCACTTCGCCGGGCGCGAAACCGTTGCAGGAATGACGGCCTGGAATTCTTCCGGAGGTAATATCTCGCCGAGAAAAGATTTTTGGAGAAAATTCATAATAAGAACTGCTAAGCCAGGCGACGACCCTGCGGCTATGTATGAAGCTGTTTCCAGAAGATTGAATCACCCAGAATGGCCGTATCCTAACCTTATGGTCATAGACGGCGGCGCAGGGCAGTTCGCAGCCGCCAAAAGGGCTTTCCAAAAATCTGCCGTAGCCGAAAAAATAAAACTTATTTCTTTCGCCAAACCTGAACAGATGATTTACGGACTAGGCGCGAAGCCGAAGCAAATCGGCGAAGCGAGCGCCGATTTGAAAAAAATAATCCCTCATGTTATTTCCAAAACGCACGATTTCGCCATAAAGTTCCACAGGCAGCGCAGGAAGAAAGATTTTCTGAAATCCGGAAATTTATGGTAGAATTTCATAAATGAAATTCGCCGCCAAATTCATAGTAGCGATAGCAATAAACGCCGCAGGCCTTCTGGTTTCGGCTTATCTGGTCCAGGGCTTCAATATAGAAGTAAGCGCCGTAAGCCTGGCTACTCTCTCAGCAATACTAACTGCACTTAACTTTTTCCTTAAACCCCTCTTGAAGCTTATTTTCGGACCAATTATCATACTGACGCTAGGTTTAGGCTTGATTCTGGTAAATATGGCTATCCTCTATATTCTTGACATGCTTTCCCAAAATCTTACCATTGAAAACGTCGCAGCTCTGGTTTACTCTTCAATTATCATCGGGCTGGTCAATTTCGTATTTCACTTAGCCACAAAATCATAAACATGAAACTCATAGCAATAGCGCAAATTGTCGTTTCGGTGGCCATAATAATATTGATACTCCTGCAGGAGCGCTCGGCGGGCTTGTCCGGCATATTCGGCGGCGGCGACGGCGGGGCATTCTATCAGACAAGGCGCGGGATGGAAAAAACTATTTTCGCATCCACAATCGCTTTGGCAATAATTTTCCTCGGATTGGCTGTCGCGCAGCTACTCGCCGGATAAGACGGCACGGAAAATTCCGTATTAGTCGTTTCAGCACTTAGTATCGTGCCTAATATTTTCAAAAAAATCTTTTCGGTTTTTTCGCGTTCGGAACGCAGGGTTTTCATTGCGGCCTTCGTTTTGGTTCTGGCCAGCTCGGTGAGCCTTGTGGTTCTTTTCATAAAAGAAAAAACTGTTGTGGTGGCGGCTCACGGCGGGAATTATACCGAGGGAGTGCTCGGCCAGCCAACGCACATAAATCCAGTGACGGCTTCAAATGAGGCCGATAAAAGCCTTGTCAGACTTCTTTTCTCCAATATTTCCGATATTTCCGACAAAATAATCGTAGATAAGACCGGGAAAAACTGGGGTATCCGCCTCAAAGAAAACATACGCTGGTCCGATGGCGAAAAGCTCACCAGCGACGACGTTATTTTCACGATACAGAAAATACAGGACCCTGATTCCGGCTCCCCCGTTTCACCGAGCTGGCAGGGCATTGGAGTCAACAGGGTAAGCGAACTAGAATTGGAAATCACGCTTGGAAGCCCGTATTCTTTTTTCTCGGAAAATCTTAAGCAGCTCTATATCATTCCTAAACATCTGTTCGCTGAAACTCCGGTCTCCAATTGGCGGCTTTCCCGATATAGCCTCCAGCCGGTCGGCAGTGGCCCGTACGCTTTTGATTCCTATGAAGCGCGCGAAGACGGATTCATAACCGCGTATCACCTGAAAACAAACAAATTTTATTTCGCTTCTCGTCCGCTGATAACGGAATTTAATCTCAGATTTTTTTCGAACGCCGTGGAAATGATAAATATGTTCAATTCTGGCCAAATAGACGGCTTCGCCATAGATTCCGGCCAGGCTGGCGGCATCAAGAGGCCTTACGAAACCCATAAATTTTTCCTTTCGAGCTATTACGCCGTGTTTTTCAACCAGGGACAGAATCTGGCTTTGCAGGACAAAAAAGTCCGCCAGGCACTGAGTATCGCAGTCAACCGTCGTGAACTCGTCGATGAAATTCTTAAGGGCAGCGGCGAAATCCGCTTTGGTCCGGTGTCGGCTGCGCTTTTGCAAAATTCCGAAGGTCAAGCAAGCGATTTTTCCACGGAAACAGCTAATCAAATTCTCGACAGCTCCGGATGGCTTATGGGCTCTTCGACAGTAAGGCAAAAAACTATTAAAAATTCCAAAATCAATCTTGAACTGAATCTTCTTGTTCCTCAGATATCCTTCCTTCAAAAAACGGCGGAGAAGCTACAAATTTACTGGGCAAATATAGGAGTGAAAACCAACATCATCCCCCTTCAGCCGGAAGACATATCTGGAGATACGATCAAGAACAGAAATTATCAAACCGTACTTTTCGGAAATATGCTAAATCCCCCGACTGACTTGTTCGCTTTTTGGCATTCTTCGCAAAGATTTTATCCCGGGCTGAATCTTTCCCTTTACAACAATAAACAAGTTGATAATCTGATAACGAGTATCAACAGAAGCACTGATGATTCAAAACGTTCTTCCGATATCCTGAATCTTCAGAATGTGATTTCAGGAGATTATCCGGCTGCGTTCCTCTATTCGCCCTACTACGTTTATTTCTCAATAAAAGACCTGCAGGGGATACAAGCGGGGCTTATCAACGAACCGACCGAACGCCTAAATAATGTCGCTGGCTGGTACCTTAAAACCACCAGGTCTTTAAAATAAAACAAATAAATGGACATTTTCGAAAAAAATATAAGTGAGTTCGGCAAACAGCTTACCGAAAAAAATCTTACCGGGGTCAATCTCGACAAGCTTTCCGGCGCGCTTCCCGACGGCATTATTATTACCGGCATGGGTGGTTCCGGCTTGGCTGGCGGAGTCCTGAAAGGAGTCAAAAAAGAAATAGGGCTCAATCTGCCGATTATCATCTGGAAGGATTACGGCTTGCCGGAACACAACTTCAAAAAACCGCTTTATATTTTTGCGTCCTTCTCGGGCAACACAGAAGAAACATTGTCTGGATTTGAAAACATTTTGAAAAGCGGCAAAAAATGCCTGATAGCGGCAGTAACGACAGGCGGACGGCTTAAAAAACTCGCTGAAACAAAAAATATTCCGTTTGTTTCTTTTGATGGCTGCAGCTTGACGCCAAGGCAATCTACTGGTATCATGTTCTACGGATTAACGAAAATACTCAAAGCTTCGGGGCTGAGCATAAGAGTCAAGAACTATTCGGAAGAAATCGACCCGGAGAAATTTAGAAATGAAGGAAAGAATCTCTCGGTTTTATTAAAGGGCAGAATAGTGGTAATTTACACCGACGAAGCCGATAAGCACATTGGTTATATTTGGAAAATAAAACTTAACGAAACCGCGAAGAATCCGGCTTTCAACAACGTTCTGCCGGAAATGAACCATAACGAAATAGTCTCTTTCGAAAATAACAAATTCAAAACAGCGGCGATATTTCTCAAGAACAAGCCGCGCAAGAGAACAGAAAAAAGATTCAGGCTGACTGAGCAGCTTTTAAAAGAAAAGGGGGTAAGCGTGATAGAGCTGAAACTGGAAGGCGGGAATGGCATCGAAAAAGCATGGAGAACGATACCTCTTGCCGATTGGACGACTTATTATCTTGCCAAGCTTAACGGTTCAAACCCGCTTGAAACGAAATCAATAGACAAACTTAAAAAATTGATGCGCTAAAGACGCTTCGGGCCGCGATGCCCAGATTGCGCCTGCCGGCAGGCAGGGAACTTGGCAGATTCACCCGCCCAACTATGCCCTCCTGGCGAAATTGGCAGACCTGCCTGCCGGCAGGCAGGCGCGCAGGTTCATCCCGTTAGAAATATGCTGGAGTGGTGAAACTGGCAGACACGCAGCGTTCAGGACGCTGTGCCCGAAAGGGCTTGAGGGTTCAAATCCCTCCTCCAGCACCAGCATATTTCTAACGGGACAAGGGAGCTTGTGGGAGCAATCCCGTGGAGGTTCAAATCCTCTGGAGGGCACAATTGATTTAAATTAAACAAAAAAATAGAAAATATATGATAAAAGAAAGAAAATCTGTAGCAAAAACAGAACCGGTTCGCCACAGCGAGACAAGAAAACCGGCCGGGGCTTCACGCTCCTTCAGAAGGCAGCCTGCTTCGCCAAGACGAGGTGAGCCCTCAAGAACTGCTCAGATAAAACCGGCAGCTAAAACAGCACATGTAGTTGAGGAAAAGGATTCAGTCCGTTTTGCCGCGCTAGGCGGAATGGAAGAAATCGGCCGCAATTGCTCGTTTTTTGAATACAAAAATGAAATTGTCGTCGTGGATGTCGGCATTCAGTTCCCCGAAGAAGAAACTCCGGGCATTGATTACATTATTCCAAACGTAGCCTATCTGGAGGCCAAAAAGAAAAATGTCCGCGCCATCATTTTGACGCACGGACACTACGACCACATCGCCGCAATACACTATCTCATAGAAAAACTCGGCAACCCAATCATTTATACTTCGCCATTCACTAAGGCAATTGTTCAAAAACGCCACGAAGAATTTACGAATGCGCCCAAATTGGTTTTTCAAACGGTCAAAACCGGCGACAAAGTGAAAATATCGGAAAACTTCAGCGCCAAATTTTTTGAAGTGGGACACACTATCCCGGAATCGCTCGGGTTCGTTTTGGAAACGCCTGCGGGGAATATGGCAAGTTGCGGCGATTTCCGCTTGGAAACAGACAGAAACGGAAAGCCGCTGGATTTGGAAACATTTGAGGAGCTTGGGAAAATGGACATACACACGTTGTTTTTGGACGCAACCAACGCCGAATTTCCCGGATTTACGCTGTCCGAACGCGTAGTAGAAGAGGAAATTGAGCAACTTATCAAAAACGCCAAAGGGCGTGTGATTATCGCCTCCTTCGCTTCTTTGGTTGACCGGCTTTTGGAAATCATAAAAATTGCAGACAAGCTCGGCCGCAAAGTGGCACTGAACGGCCGCTCAATGATTGCCAACATAGATATCGCCAAAAATCTTGGCTATCTAAAAGAGCGAAGTGAGAATGTCATTCCATTGCAGGATATTGGCAAATATAAAGACGATAAAATTTTGATTCTGACAACCGGCTCCCAGGGCGAATCAAACGCCGGACTAATGCGCATCGTCAACGGCGAACATCGCATCGTGCATTTCAAAGAAACCGACACCGTTGTTTTCTCTTCGTCGGTCGTTCCCGGAAACGAACGCAGCGTCCAGACGCTTCAGGACAACATCGCCAGACAAGTGAATGAAGTTTATAACTCCAAATTTTTGGACATCCACTCGAGCGGCCACGCCAGAGGAGAAGACGTGAAACTGGTGCTAAAACTGGTTGCGCCAAAGTTTGTGGTCCCGATTCATAGCTACTATTACAAACGTAAAGCGGTCATTAAACTGGCTAAAGAAGCTGGCATGGAAAAAGACCGCGTTATTATGGTGGACAACGGCCAGGTAGCAAGTTTGACCAAAGACAAATTTACAATTACCAGCGAGAAAGTTCCGGCCACTTACGTTATGGTTGACGGATTGGGAGTCGGCGACGTTGAAGAAGTCGTTTTGAGAGACCGCGTTTCCCTTTCCAAAGAAGGAATGGTTGTCATTGTTCTTACCATACAACGCCAAAACGGCCGCTTGGTAAAAAGCCCGGATATAATTTCACGCGGTTTCATTTATCTCAAAGAAAACAGGGAAATCGTTGAAGAAATGAGAAAGCGGCTCCGCGGCATTGTCGGACGCATTCCTAGCTACCAGCAGATAGAAGTTGATTATCTAAAAACGCTTATCAGAGAACAAGTCAGTCAGTTCATCTACAACCAAACAAAACGCCGACCGATGATTTTGCCTGTTATTATAGAAATCTAACGAATATTGGCTATAATATCTTAATGGCCAAACCAATTCTCGTTTCGGGAATACAGCCCACAGGACGATTGCATATCGGCAATTATTTGGGTGCTCTCAAAAATTTCGTTGAATTGCAAAACTCCGGCAAATACCAGTGCTATTTTTTCATAGCCGATTTGCACGCTTTAACCGAAAATCCGGACCCCAAAGATTTGAGAAAAAATATCGTAAATCTATCGGCAGATTTTTTGGCCGCAGGACTCGACCCGAAAAAATCGATTATTTTCCAGCAATCTCAAATTTCGGCGCACAGCGAATTAAATTGGATTTTAGAATCTATTTCGTCAATTGGGGAATTACGGAGAATGACGCAGTTCAAGGCGAAAAGCGAAGGCGAAAAAGAAAGTGCAAATGTCGGCCTTTTGACTTATCCAGTTCTCCAATCCGCCGATATCTTAATATACGACGTTGAATTTGTTCCGGTTGGCGAAGACCAATTACAGCACCTTGAACTCACTAGAACTCTGGCGAGAAAATTCAACAAAAAATTCGGGGAAGTTTTTATAGAACCTCAACCGCTTCTTACAAAAACTCCCAGAGTTATGTCTTTGACAGACCCGAACAAGAAAATGTCCAAGTCCCAGCCGGATGGATGCCTTTTCATGGACGACGAGCCGGAAGAGATAAAAAGAAAAATCTCCAGAGCGACAACCGATTCCGGCTCGGAAATAAAACATGACCGCAAAAACAAGCCCGGCATCGCCAATCTTCTTGAAATATACTCCTCTATCTCCGGCGAACCTATCGCCAAAATAGAAAAAAGATTTTCCGGCGAGAATTATTCAGAACTCAAAAAATCGCTCGCCGAAGAAATCTCCGGCTACTTCGCAAATTTCCGCAAAAAGAAAAAATCGTTTATTACCAAACCCTCAACTTTGAAATCGGTTTTAAGCGCCGGCTCTAAGAAAGCGTCAGTAAAAGCATCTGCAAAAATCTCCGAGGTTAAAAAGAAGGTGGGGTTGACTTAATTCGTAAAATCCGTATCATTATGCCCATGAACCGGCTATGTCAGCCGGTTTTAAGTTAAGCAGCATATTATCAATTAAATATCAGAGGGGGTTCCCTTGAAAACCTGTATTGCGACAACGACGTTTTCCACGGCTTTTGACCTTCGGGCGCACATGGCGCTTGAAATGGTAAAGAGAGCAGTCGCGCTCGGCATCAATGTCGTCGTCGTCGACGGCGGCTCGCACCATGAACTTCGGTCTAGCTTATTCGACCATGGCGCGCTCTTGACCGACGAAAAGGACTGCGGCATGGGTCCCAGCCGACGCCAAGCGATCAATGAGGCATGGAATATCGTCGGTCCAACCGGTTCCGTCTTCTGGATGGAACCCGAGAAATGGCCGTTGGTTGACCAGATCTTTCTCATGAAAACCGCAATGGAAAAAACCGGTGCCGATATCGTGGTACCGGCGCGGAAATCGATGGAAAGCTACCCGCCGATTCAGCAGGCAGCCGAACGTCTTGGCAATATGTATTTCGCCAAGGTGACTGGACATTGGCTGGATGTATGGGTGGGTCCACGACTCATCGGCCCGCGAGCTATCCGTCACTTCCTCGACTACAACGATGATTATGGCGGCAAATGGGACAGCATTTTTATTCCCATTATCCGTGCAATCGCCGCTGGTTTGAAAGTCGCTGGATGCGATGTGAACTACGTCCACCCAGCGGAACAAACTGCTGCCGAAGAAGCCGACCCGAACATGGACTTGAAGCGTCTCAAGCAACTGGACAATCTCGTCCCCAGCTTCTACATGGAAGCGAGAAAACTCGGCCTCCTCAAGTAACGCCGGGTACGGCAAATTCATCGCCACCGCCAAGCAACAAAATTTCGCAGGGCAACGATATTGGTAACCCCAAATATCGCTAGCCCTGTTTTTTATTTTTCATCTAATTTTCTCCGCTAATACCTGCTAAAATAAGCGCTATGATGTATCATAGCGACTAAAATATATCTTCCATTAAGGACGGCGTACTTAATTTCAGTAGGTCTTTTTTATACCTATCCAAACAAGAACACCGCCTATTTTCGTTTCAATCTCGGCTCCGAGTTTTACTGATTTTTTATAAGAGAGATTTTTTGCCGCAACTTCGTTTTTCAAAAGCTTCTCATTCCTTAAAACAATTGATTTTAATTCTTTCGGCAAATCAACCATAAGTTCTATGTTTTCTCCGGGCTTCAGTCCGGCTTTTTGCCGGAGTTCCTGAACTATTCTTACCAGTTCGCGTATTGTCCCTTCTTCTTTGAGCGCCGGAGTGATTTTCGTGTCCAGTTCTATATCTTCTTTTGCCTTCGGTTCGAAAATAACTTTCTTAACATTTACTTCGTCTTTTAAAAGTTCTATGACTTCCTTGTTTTTCGGCTTTGCGCTTCTTACCTTGAGCGAGGCCAGTGGCTGACGGACTTTTATACCGACTTCGGCGCGTTTGGCGAGGGCAAAACTGCCGAGCTTTCTGATTTCCGCCATCTCTGTGATAAGCACTTTGTCCACAAGTTTTTTGTCGGCTTTGGGCCAATCTGCCAAATGAATCGACTCTCCATCAATTTTCCCCAGTTCGTCATTAACTAATTCGCCGAAAAACGGCACGAACGGAGCAGATATTTTAGCCAGTTCCGAAAGAGCAAAACCGAGAGTGCGTGATGCCGCAAGATAATCTTTTTCGTCTTTGGCTGTGGCGCCTTTTTTGAAAACAACTGAAAACCGACGACGAGAACGTCTGATGTACCAGCGCGACAAATCATCCAGAAAGTTCTCTATGGCTGAAGCCGCTTCCCTGACCTGATATTTTTCCAGATTAGTGGTCGTTTCCTCTATGGTTTCGTTTAATCTGGCCAATATCCATTTGTCTAGGATGTTTTTGGAAGCTTGGAGCTTGGAGTTTGGAGCTTGCTTGGCGTAAGTTTTATAAAACATAACCGAGTTCCAGAAAATAAGATGGAACTTCCGGTATGTTTTTGCTATTTCGTTCTCGTCGAAGTTTTTTGGTTCGCCTGCGGGAGTGGCCGTGTAGAAATACCAGCGCACCGCGTCTACGCCGTAGCCGTCTATCACTTTCCAAGGGTCGACGATATTTCCTTTTGACTTGGACATCTTCTGCCCAAATTTGTCGTTCACGTGACCAAGGGAAATAACGTTCTTATATGGCGCCTCGTATCCGAGCGCCGTAGCAACGGAAAGAAGCGTGTAGAACCATCCGCGCGTCTGGTCTACGGCCTCGACGATATAGTCGGCTGGGAAAAATTCTTTCTTGTCTATAAGCGCCTTGTTCTCAAAAGGATAATGCAATTGCGCAAGCGGCATAGCTCCGGAATCAAACCAAACGTCGGCCACTTCTTTTATCCGTTCCATTTTCCCTTTACACTTTTTGCATTTCAGGAAAATATCATCAATATACGGACGATGCATGTCTATTTCGCCAGTATCATTACGTGGCACTGTTTTCCACTCTATTTTTTCTACTCCGCCCACCGCCATAAAGTTGTCCCCCCTCTTTTCTTTCTCGGCCGTAGCTTGCTTCTCGCTCAACCCAAGAGCAGTATGGAAAAGCATCCAAATCGGATAATCGTGGCTGACGAGAAGAATTTTCTTTTCTTTGTATTTCTTTTCCATGTCTTCCATAAATCCGTAAAGGCGGCCGCGAAGTTCGCGCAGTGATTCCCCTTTTTCCGGGCCTTTTTCAAATTTTGATTCGTATGTCGGAAACATCTTGTGGTATTCCTTGTCGTGACAGCCAGTAAGAACGCCTAGTTTTATTTCCTCAAGGCGCTTGTCGGCGATAACTTTTTTGACGCCGAGAACCGAAGCGGCTATCTTTGCCGTCTCCATCGTTCTTGTAATACCCGAGGTTATTATTATTTCTATGCCGCTCTTTTTGAGCTTCTCCGCGCTTCTTGCGACTTCGTCTTTTCCGATTGTCGTGAGGTGATATTTTTTCTGGCCCGAATCTATTATTTTTTTGAGCTGGGTTTCCGATTCTCCGTGGCGCATAATCCAGTATTGGTTTTTTGAACCGCTGGCACGCTTGCTCAATTCATCAAGGCCTCCGACAATTTCTTCGTGTCCGCACTTTTTGCATTCCCATACCGGAATCGGTGTGCCCCAATAACGTTCGCGCGAAAAGTTCCAGTCCTTTTTTTCCTTGAGCCATCCGCCGAAACGCCCTTCTTTTATATGGGCCGGAAGCCAGTTTATCGAATCGTTCGATTTCAGAAGCTTGCTCTGGAGCTTGCTCATAGCTATAAACCAGGAGGTGTGCGCGTAATAAAGAAGCGGAGTTGAACATCTCCAGCAGAATGGATACTCGTGCTTGTATCCTTCCGTTTTTAAAAGGAAGTTTTTCTTTTTTAGATATTCAAATATCTTTTCTTCAGTTCCTTTGGCTTTTACAAACAAGCCGGCAAGTCCTTTTACTTCTTTCGTGAATTTCCCGTCTTCCCCGACTGTGTGGTGCTGCGGCAATCCAACTTTCTTGCCGAGTTCGTAGTCGTCCTCACCGTACATAACCGCGGTGTGAACTACCCCAGTTCCGTCTTCCGTAGTCACAAAATCAGCCGCATAAATTTTATGAGATTTATCGTTTTGTAATTTTGGTATGTCAAAAAGTGGTTCGTATTTAAGGCCGATCAAATCTTTGCCTTTTAAAACCTTGCCGTATAATTTAACTCCATTACCCAACAAATTACCGAAATTTTTTGTCACTAATCCGGTAGCGATAACCAATACCTCCGATGTTTCTTCTACGAGCAGCATTGTGTATTGAATATCTTTCCTTACTGCCAGTGCCACGTTTCCTGGTAACGTCCATGGCGTAGTTGTCCAGGATAAAATATAAACAGGTCTGTCGGTTAACGTTAAACGTTTGGCACTTTGCTTATCAAGCTTGAATTTCACGTAAACCGACTGGTCTTCAACTTCTTTATATCCCTGAGCAAGCTCATGCGAAGAAAGCGTCGTTCCGCACCTCGGGCACCACGGCACAACCCTGTGCCCGCGATAAAACAATTTTTTGTCCCATAATCTTTTTGCTATCCACCAAAGCGTTTCTATGTAATCACTTTCATAAGTAATGTACGAATGTTCCATATCCAGCCAAAAACCCATCCTTTTAGTAAGTTTTTCCCATTCGTCCTTGTAGTGCCAGACCGATTCGCGGCATTTTTTGTTGAACGCGGCGATTCCGTAGGCCTCTATGTCCTTTTTTGATTTGAGCCCGAGCTCTTTCTCAACCTGGATTTCAACAGGCAAGCCGTGCGTGTCCCAGCCGCCTTTGCGCGGAACGTAATAGCCCTGCATGGTCTTGTAACGCAAGATTATATCCTTGAATGAACGCGTTAAAACATGGTGTATTCCGGGCTTGCCGTTGGCTGTCGGCGGACCTTCGTAAAAAACAAAAGGTCTCCTGCCGGATTTCCGGTTTTCCAAGCTCTTTTCAAAGATTTTGTTTTTCTTCCAGAATTCAAGGATTTTCTCCTCCGACTGCGGAAGATTTAGTGATTTTTCGTCCGGCATTCTTTATAATAGTATCAGCTTTCCGGCAAATTGATAAAGTTTTTGACCACTTTACCGAATCCGGCAGTGACTTCAAAATTCTTCAGTTCTCCGTAATCTACCCAACGATATTCTTCCGCTTCCCAATCAAGAACAATATTGTCGGTAGCGACTTCAACCAATGCCGGGTGGATAATCCATGTTTTCCCTATCGCCGGATCGTCCAAATCAAAAATCTCGCCATGTTTGATGGAAATTATTTCGTTTTCATTTATTCCGGTTTCCTCGTTTAATTCTTCCTTTATTTTTTCCTCCAAACTTTTTTCATCGTCCAGGAACCCGCCTATCCCGTTCCACAAACCGGGATAAATATTCATATCTTTGCTTCTTTTGACGATGAGTATTTTTTCGCCGTGCTTTACGATACAGCTTATCACCGGCGCCCAGCGCGCATTGGTGTAGTCGGTTTGCCCAAGCTTTGGTTTAAATGTTTTATTTTCTTTCATAGATTTATGACTCGTCTAAAATTATTCTGTCTTTAAACTTTCCTCTCTCTTCCGCCTTTTTATTTTTTACGTTTTCTATCTCGTTTCTGTCAAATTTTTTATAAGCCGATATAGCTTCTATAACTTCAAGAATGTCAGCCAATTCTCCTATGCTTTCATCATTATTGAATTCGGCGACCTCTTCAAGTAATTTTTCTTTAAGTTTTTCCCAATATTCAGAGTCTCCAGCGATATGAGTAATCGGCCCTTCGCCTTTATTCTTTATATATTCTGGTATTTTATCCCTGACCAATTTGTTGTATTTCATATCTTATCTGGTGCTTTTATCCCTAAAAGTCCTAGTCCGCTTTTCATGACCGAAGCAACCGATTCTATGAGAACCAGGCGCGCGTTCCGCCGGGAAATGTCTTTGTCCGTTAAAATCTGGGTTGATTCGTAATATTTGTTGGCAAGATTGGCCATTTCGTAAAGATATTTGGCGATGCCATTGGTAAAAAGAATTTCCGCGCTGCGCTTAACAATCTCCGGAAACTCGGCCATTTTCCTGATAAGCGCCATTTCTGTTTCGCTATCCAGCTGTTCAAGGTCGGCTTTTTTCGTTATCCTCGCTTTCCGTAAAATGCTTTTTAGCCTCGCGTGCGTGTATTGAAGATATGGCGCGCTGTCGCCGGAAAAATCAAGCATCTTGCCCCAGTCGAAATATATGTCCGAAAGGCGGTTTTCCCTTAGGTCGTTGTATTTAACCGCACCTATGCCGACAGCCAAAGCTATGTTTTCTTTTTCTTTGGTTTTTAGTTTTTGATTCTTTTCATTGACGATTTTTTTTGCCAAGGCAAAACTTTTTTCCAAAAGCTCCTCAAGCCCGATGGCTTCACCGCTCCTTGTGGAAAGCTTCTTTCTCTTTTCGCCCATAACCAACCCGAATTTAACATGGGCCAGTTTGGTATTTTTAATTCTCATTTTTTCGGCGACCGCGAAAAGCTGCGAGAAATGCAACGTCTGCTCATTGGACACGACATAAATTATTTCAAACGGCTTGTATTTTTTAATCCTGTACTCCAAACTCGCGATGTCGCGCGTCAAATATAAACTTGATTCGTCCGATTTCTGCACGAGTGCAGGTGGCAATCCCTTTTCGTCCAACGGCACTACCAGAGCTCCTTCGCTGTCTTTTGCTATTTTCTTTTTATAGAGACGTTCAATCAACGGCTTCAGTTCCGGATCAAAAAATGCCTCGCCAAGGGTCACGTCAAATTTCACGTCGAGTATCGCGTATATCTTTTTGAATTCCTTCATTGACTCTTCCTTGAACCATTTCCACAATTTTTTGTTCTCTGCGTTCCCGTTTTCCAGTTTCATGAATTCTTCTCTGCCCTCGTTCGCGAAAATCGGGTTCCCCGCTTCTTCCTTGTGGAATCTAACGTAGAGCGACAAAAGCTCGGCTATGGGCGATTTCTCCAATCGCGCTTTATTCCCCCATCGCTTATAGGCGGCTATTAGCTTCCCGAATTGGGTTCCCCAATCGCCGACATAATTCCAGCGGATAACTTTATATCCCAGGAATTCGTGAATATTGGCCAGCGCGTCGCCGATTACAGTGCTCCTGAGATGGCCGACATGCATCGGTTTCGCTATGTTCGGCGAAGAATAATCAATTATTATTCTTTTCTTTTTGCCGATGTCGCTCCGTCCATATTTTCCCTTCTGTTTGGAAATCAAAATTAGTTCTTGCTTGATGATTTTTTTTGAAATCCAGAGGTTTATGAAGCCAGGCGCGGCAATTTCTATCCTTTCAAAAAATCCCTTCGGCGCGCTTTTCTCAATTTTGGGAACTAACTTAGTCGCCAAATCCATAGGATTTTCTTTTTTAACCTTAGCCAGCTTCAAAGCCGTACTGGTGGAATAGTGCCCAAAACCGGCGTTCTCGGGAACGGACAATTCCACGCCGGTGCCGATGGCTCTTTTCAGGATTGATTCCAGTTTTTTCCTCATGAAATTAGTTCTTGCTATATTCTTAAAATAGCCCAAAAATCTCCTTTTCGCAATAAAACTTTATAGGTTAGAATTAAAAAATGACAAACATCGCAGAAAACAAGCGCGCCGGATTCGACTACGACATCGTTGAAAAATACGAGGCCGGAATAGAGCTTACCGGGCAGGAGGTTAAAAGCGCCAAAGGTGGGCGGTTCAATCTCGCCTCAAGCTATGCAGTTCCGAAAAACGGCCAGCTTCTGCTCGTCAACGCTTCCATTCCTCCGTACCAGCCGAAAAACGCCCCAGACGATTATAAGCCAGACCGTTCGCGTCGCCTGCTTCTCCATAAAGCGGAAATAAAATCTCTTTATGGAAAACTCAAGGAAAAATCTTTTTCGCTGGTGCCTTTGCGCGCATATATCAAAAAAGGATTCGTAAAATTGGAGCTCGGCCTTGGAAAGAGCCGCAAAAAATCGGATAAGCGAGAAGTCATAAAAAAACGCGACGCCCGCCGCGAAATGAGGGAATTTAGTTGAATCGCTGGCGCGAGTGATATAATTAAAGCAATAATAAAGGTCGAACAAAATTATCATAAAATATTAAATCGAATGGAAAACGGAAAAGAAGGAATGAAATGTGGCTGTATGCACCACAAAACTATGCCTATACTGGTAATCCTGTTCGGCTTGGACTTTCTTGCCTATTACATGGGCTGGGGAGTGAGCGACAGTTTCCTCAACGTATCATGGCCGATACTCGTTATGGCCGCAGGTTTCATTAAAATGAATAAAGGAATGTGTAAGTGCTGCTAAGTTGAAACGCGCAGTTCCGAATAAGCGTTATGTTCGCTCCTCCACCCTAACAATGCCCGCCGACACCGACGGGCATTTTTACAAATAATTATCCTCCATCGTAAGAAGTTTTAAGTCTGCATTCTTTTTCAAAACGTTCAATTGCCAATTGGATAAGCTTGTCTATCAATTCCGCGTATGAAATTCCGCTTGCTTCCCATAATTTCGGATACATGCTGATTGAAGTAAATCCGGGAATTGTGTTTATTTCATTCACGAAAATTTCTCCGTTTTTTTTCAGAAAAAAGTCCACGCGCCCCATCCCTTCACAACACAGAATTTTGAAAGTTTTTACCGCGAGTTCCTGGATATTTTTAGCAGTATCTTCGTCCATCTTGGCCGGGATTTCTATTTTCGCCCCGTTTTCATCTAAATATTTCGCCTCATACGAGTAAAACTCATGACTGGGAATGATTTCTCCGGGAATCGAAGCAATTGGATTGTCGTTGCCGAGCACAGAACATTCTATTTCACGTCCTTCGATATATTCTTCGACTATAATTTTCCTGTCGTATTTGAAAGCTTCTTTAATGGCTTTATCGAAACTGGTTTCGTCTTTTATTTTGTCTACACCGACTGACGAACCTAGATTCGCCGGCTTTATGAAAAACGGCGAACCGAGTATCTCAATTAATTTATTGTAGCCCGGCACTTCGTTTTCTTTGGCAGCTATGAATTTCGGTGTCGGAATTCCTGCATCGCGCAACAACCGCTTCATTACGTCTTTATCCATACCAACGGCGGAGCCGAGAACGCTTGCTCCGACAAACGGGATATTGGCGAGTTTCAACAGGCCCTGCACCGTCCCGTCTTCACCGAATGGGCCGTGAAGTATCGGAAAAACAACATCAATTGATTTTTCCTGATAGCTGGTATCAAGATTTGATATTTTCCCGCCGCTTTGCGGAACAATGGCAATGCTTTGATTTTTTTCGCCGCTCAGCTTAATCAACTTCGGGTCGCCGCTATTCAAAAGAAATTCCGAATTATCCGCCAACAGCCATTTGCCGCTTTTATCGACGCCGATAAGCACCGGCTCGTATTTTTCTTTATCAAGGGCTTCGATGATGTTTTTAGCCGACTGTAAAGATACCTCATGCTCGGCGGACTTTCCCCCGAAAATTATTCCTACTCTTATTTTCCTGTCCATCTGTTTACTCCAGTATACCAATAGTTCTCTGAGGTATGAACTGACATGAGGTGGAAAACTTATTTCACGCCTATGGTAAGATCTGATAAAATTTTATTAACGGCCGCCCTAGGGACAACGAACTCCCACAGTCGGCTCGTAAATCAGCCACTTGAAACTTAAAAACGAGGGGAAAATGCCCAACAAACAATCAGTAGAGCCTTGCCTAGTCTGCGCAAAGGTAATCATCGGACATCCTTACACCTATGCAACAGCGAAACACCTGCCCATCTGCTCGGGTCGTCCCTGCTCCGAAAACTGGGATGCGCTCACTTTTGTTGACCGCCTGAACTGGCTTGAATATCCGCAGGAAAAAAGAGTTGCGCTACTTGCGGAAATTCACACTACCAAAACTGCCAGCAAGAGCACTGGGGGAATCGCAAATGTTTCGGTTGTGGGCGCAGAGCAACTTCCGGCAGTAGCCTGACCGGATTTCCTTTCAATCATCGGCTCTCCCCTCAAAAGGAGAGTCGAGCTATTTTAAAATTGGTTCACTCGGCAACCGCAAGAATTTTTCATTCTTGCGTCGCCTCGCTGCCAAATGTAAATAATTCAATTATCCAAATAACCGCCTGCAAGCAGCCCTTTTATAATGGCGTCGCTGGCTACCGAACCGGAATCAGTACGGTTTTCTTTGACATAAAAAGTAGTCAGCCCTATGACATATCCCCTCCAGAAAAGCGGGGAGCCGGAACGGCCGTGGCTGATTTCCATATTGGTCAATACAACCAGCGGAATGTTGGCGTAATACTTGTCTCCGACTTCAACTTTAGAAATCGTGCCGACGCTGCCGGTCATGGTCAAAGTTTGGAACGCGTCATTCTGTCCTGCAGTAACATCCCCCGGGAATCCGTATGTAACCACGCTCTCTCCTTCAATATTGTATTTATCAACCGGGATAAGTTTTGCATACGGAAAAAAAGAAGGAACCGAATTGAAGCCGAAGCTCGGCCCGTCCTTGCTTACCCCAGTAATTCGCAGAATGGCGAAATCTGTATATTCAGATTCAATACTGCTAAGCGGCAGAGATGAAGAATAAAATACGGGCTGCGCGGAATAACCGAGAACTGGAATCCTGACCAATGGATTGATGGCTCTGATCTCGCTCACGGTCGGCAGATGCGTTCCGGGAGGCAATTGCCCTACGTCGCAATGTTCAAGCTGGTATTTTATGCCGCTAGCGGTTGAATCCTGCTGAACAACTATATGCCTGTTCGTCAAAATATCTCCTTTGCTGTTTATCATAACTCCGGAACCGCGAACCATAAATCTGGATACCGTAGCGCTCGCATTGCTTAATGCGGCCGGATAATTGAAGTAGCAAAGAATACCGACAAAAGTTTCCGGGTCTATTTGAATTTGCGGAGGCAATGAATTGATTGTTTGTGCCGGCTGCTGGATTGTAATCGCTATTGGCGGAATAGTTATGGCAAATGAACTGGTCGGTTTCGGCGTGATAGTTGTTTTTGTCGTCGTAGCTGAGACTGCCTGTGATTTGAAAGCGTTCGGTTCGACAGTCGTGGCGTTTCTCGAAGCAATCCCCTGCGTTGATGATGATCGGTTTTCAATCGCCGGATTTGCTACATTAACAATTTGAACCTGCTTGTGCGCAAAAAAGCCGCTTACGGCGATAACACTGCCGGCTATTACTGCAATCGCAGCTTTTATTATGGAATTGAGAAAATCGAGCATTTTCTTTTTAATAATAATCGGTTTATTTGTTTATAAAAAGGTTGCTACGGAATGCAAAAATTTTTAAAATGAAAAGGGCCGCGCTCTTGTGTCGCGTGCCCTTTGTTCTCTTCCGGAAACGCCGGCAATAGTTTTCTTATGCCGGGCTGAATTGCGGCACCGAATCCACCACTTCGCAGCATAGCCACGAAAATGTGAACACGCCACGTCGTTCGACGATCTGGGTATTCAGCCACCATCTCGCCGCCTCAGGTGAACGAGCTTTGAGTGCGTCGATCCCGTCTACGGCATTCACCTCGAACACGCCGGCCACCAGAGACATCCTGGCTTTCATTACGCCTGCATTGAGCCATGCCTTTCTGACGTCTTCCGGCTCTGTCACTTCTTTTTCTTCTTTGTCTTCGAATCTTTTTACCATTACCTTTTTCGGTGCCGGCGCCCCTGTAATTCTGATAAAGTATTCGTTCATGATTTTCCTCGCTATGGTTATGTAAAACAGCCATCAGCCGAAAAATTCCGGCGGATATGACAATATACTATTAAGAAATAGTGGTAAAAACAAGGAGGTGTGGCGCCGCAACTAAAGTTGCGGCATCCTACAAAAATATAGTCGCCGATTACGGCTCGTTAATTTTGTGGAGATGGGCGGAATTGAACCGCCGTCTAAAGATATCTTCGCTGAATCATCTACGAGCGTAGTTCTAATAAATTAGAGCAATTTGCCCTGATTTTTTTAGCCGTGTTCCCTCAAGACAGAAAAACATGGCGAGTCCCCTTGTATAAGACCGGATGCTCGCCTAAGAGACACAGGCGGACCGATCCTCAGGCATTACGCGTAAGCGAATGCAGGAGCTGCAACTCTTTGGTTGGCAGTTATTGTGTTTTTGCGAGTTAACGAGGTCGCACTCGGCTCGCCGGTTCAGGATTCGTCTTTATCGAAACCAGTCATCCCCAGCTGGCCAATAATACCATAAAC
>CAYHXB010000003.1:0-17060 GCA_964360535.1 uncultured Candidatus Saccharibacteria bacterium | reverse complement strand
AAACTTCTGCGTGAAAGCGCAAAGGAGAATGTCCATGGCTAACGTTGTTGCGTTTGACAGCAAAAATGGTGAGGTAACTGTCACGGCCGACGGCTTTGACGTTACGGTTAAAGACGACGAGGGCATGCTTAAAGTCGTCAAGGTCACGCCACCCAAGCCGGAAATAAGCAGCGACGCAATGGCGACAGTCTGCCGCCTGGCGAATGCGGAACTCGCAAAATACCGGCACAAGCAGATACGACTGTTCTAAAAGAGGGCTTGCCATGGCTCTCCTTCGTCAAAGTCCCGGCTCTGCAGTAATGCATCCGGGCAATTTTTTTGACAAAATTGCCTGTAACGATTAGCATAATCTGGCACTCGAACGAGAAAAAAGTTTCAATAAACCCATAAAACCGAGAATCAACAACGAAATAACCGCGCCCGAAATAAGGGTGATCGGAGCCAACGCAGAAAACCTCGGCATAATGACGAGAGAAAAAGCGCTGGCGCTAGTGAAGCTGGGAGAGGGCTTGGACCTTATAGAAATATCCCCTAACGCCAAGCCGCCGGTGGCCCGCCTGATGAACTTCGACAAGTTCAGATACATGCAGGGAAAGGCAGACAAGAAAGCGAGATTGGCCCAGAAAACGGCTGGGGTAAAACAAGTGCAAATAAGTGTCCGTGCAGCCAAAAACGACTTTCTGATAAAGGCCAAGCAAATGGATAAGTTTCTTCAGGAAGGCCATAACATTGATGTGATGATGAGATTGAGGGGAGCTGAAAAATACAACAAGCAAAGAGCGCTTCAGAAAATGGAGGAATTCATCAAGATGACCACAGTGGAACATAAAAGATTGGGCGAACCGAAATTTGGAGGCAGAGGTATGATGATGCCTGTAGCGCCGGTTTCAAAAAAATAAAAATATGCAAAAAAGTTTTACGAAAAGAATAAAGACTATAGGAGGCGGAAAATTCGTCCGCCGTTCAATGGCGGTTAATCATTTCCGCACGCGCAAATCTACCAAAAATATAAGAGGCAAGCGGAAAACGCGCGGTCTCGATTATCCGGTCAAAAAAATCCTTGATTACGCAAACAGAGTGGCTTAATATACAAATCCAATGCCGAGAGTAAAAAGAGGAAAAATACAAAATAAGAAACGCCGCGCTCTGCTTAAACACACAAAGGGTTTCCGCTGGGGCAGAAAATCCAAAGAAAGGGCTGCTAAAGAAGCTTTGCTTCACGCCTGGTCAAGAGCTTTCCGCGGACGCAAGGAAAAGAAGCGCGTATACCGCAAGCTTTGGAACGTCCGGATAAACGCCGCGGGCAGGCTCCAGGGAATAACTTATAGCAAACTGATAGCGCTTCTAAAGGCAAAGAAAATAAAGTTGGACAGAAAGATACTGGCCGACCTCGCCAAAAACGAACCGAAAGTTTTTGCGAAGGTTATAGAATTCGTCCAGAAATAAATTGGAATTGGAAAAGCCGTGGGTGTTGAGTCCACGGCTTTTTGTTTTTTCCTGAGTCGTTCTCGCGCTACCAGGAAAACGACTTTGCTATCCTTTGCCGGTCTTGCTGATGCTGCTGTGCTGCGTGAACTTTTGTTTTCCGGCCCATGATGAATCTCCTCTTGGTTGGTTGGATTTCTTACTTTACCCTTTCTCCTTTGGCTGCCTGAAATAACTCAGAAAGGCATAGAAATCGATTGTGATAAAAAGTATGAGAAGCAAAATGAAAAAAACAACCTTGATACTATAGTCAAACATGGCAGATAACCCTATTGCGCCAGTGACGGACAGAACCAAACCGAAAATAACCAGTTTAATTCTCATATCTTCCTCCTCGTTCGTGAAGTTGTTGGTCGGATATTCTTATTTCAAACAGCTGTTAAAGATGTATAAATATTACAAAACAAGACAACAAGGGTCAATTATGGCGCTTTTTCTTTTTTAAGAAGTTCTAATTTCTTTTTCGCTCCCCTGTTATACCCGCCGATTTTTTCATCGGAGCGGACAACGCGATGGCATGGAATTTCCGGATTATAATTCTTGTTCAAAATATTGCCGACTGCGCGGTGGGCGCGCGGATTTCCGGCAAGCCTGGCTATCTCTTTATACGTTGCTGTTTTTCCGCGCGGGATTTTCTTCGCGGCGGCGAGGACCCTGCTGGCGAATGATGAAGTCATTGGCTTGTTTTAATATTTTTTGGTTGTCTTTGTATCTGTTCATTATCTTAATCGCTTCAGGATACAGAAACCACGCGTAGCCCTGGTGCTCAGAAGAAACTCTGACATTAGGATTTCTTGTTTCGGCAAGATAAAAAATGACTATTTTGAATATGTTTTGAGGTTCCTCTTTCCTCTGTTCTTTGGTCAAATGCGGAGAACCTGGACGGTCAAAACGCCTGCGGAAAGAAAATTTCTGGTAAACCTTGAAATTATTTACCATCCTCAAATCCTGCCTGCCGAGTCCCGCTTCTTCTTTTGTTTCCCGGAAAGCTGCTTCAAGCGATTTTTCCTCGGACTCTATTTTCCCTTTCGGGAAATTCCAGTAATTGTGGCCGTGATAAAGCATAAGGAATTTCATTCCTTCGGGCGTTTTCCTGAAAATTATAAATCCGGCAGATATCTCCTTTTTAAATTTTTTGTCCGGCGCTTTTTCGGTCATCTTTTATGAAACTTTGTTTCATCAATCGGTTCGCTCGTAGAAAATAAATGTTTATTCATTTATTTTCTACTCGCTGCCGATTTTAAGAATCTTAACATTTTTTCCAATGGCCAGGCATTGATGACATCGTTTTTTGTAGCCCATCCTCTTCTCGCCTGCGCTATTCCCAACTCCAGAAATCCAACTTGCTCCGCCGAATGCGCGTCCGAATCGATGCTTATTTTCACTCCGGCATCAATGCATCTTCTTATGTGCTCGTCTTTAAAGTCCAAGCGGTTCGGCTCGGCGTTGACCTCAAGTACTGTTCCCGTTTTTTTCGCGTAAGAAATTATTTCGTCTATATCAACTTTATACGCATCGCGCCGGTTTATGAGCCGTCCCGTAGGATGGAAAATTATATCCACATTCTGGTTGGACATTGCTCTTTTTATGCGCGCCGTCTGGTACGCTTCCGGAAGATTGAAAAACGAATGCACCGACGCCCCGACGACATCCAGTTTTGATAAAATATTGTCCGGCAAATCCAAGGTCCCATCTTTGAGAATATCGCACTCCGTGCCCTTAAGTATCTTTATTTTACCGGCGAATTTCTTGTTGAGCATGTCTATCTCGGCCATCTGTTTCAAAATCTTTTTATCGTCCAAGCCGCCAGTCATGGCAAGGCGTTTGGTATGGTCGGTTATGGCTATGTATTCCAAACCTACTTTTATGCCCGCAATTGCCATTTCTTCAATGGAATCGGAGCCGTCGGTCCATTTGGTCTGCGTTTGCAAATCGCCCCGCATGTCGCCGTAACCTATTAGCTTCGGCAATTTATGTTTCAATGCCAGTTCTATTTCTCCGGTGTTCTCCCTCATTTCCGGCTCTATATATTCCATTCCGAGAACTTTGTAGATTTCCTCTTCTGTTTTTCCAGCGATTCTTTTTTCTCCGTGAAACAATCCGTATTCGTTAAGTTTATATCCTTTCGCGATTGCCAATTTTCTTAGAACGATGTTGTGGTCTTTGGAACCGGTGAAATAATTAAGCGCGGCTCCGTATGATTCGGGAAGAACTACGCGCAAATCCATATTAAGTCCGGAAAAAAGTTTTACCGAGGATTTCGTTCCGCCTGAAACGATAACGTTGGCAACCTCCGGCATGCTTGTGAAATAATCCATAACCTTCGAGGGTTTTTTTGAAATAACGAGAATATCAATATCGCCGATTGTTTCTTTTCTTCGCCGAATAGAACCTGCGGCTATCGCCTTTTCCACGCCCGGCAGTTTTTTAAGGCGTTCTTCTATCATTAAGGCAAACGGCAGAGTATTTCCCAAAAGAAAACGTCCTCCTGTTTTTTTCAAAAATTCTATTCCTGTAAGCATCTTCTGCTCACTTTTTTCGCCAAATCCTTCCAGTTTTCTTATTTTTCCTGAGGTGGCTGCTTTCTCCAGGTCTTTTATATTTTTGACGTCAAGTTCCTTGTAAAGTTTTTTTATTGATTTCGGCCCAAGTCCTTCAACTCTGGTCAGCTCCGACAAATTGACCGGAGTTTTTTTCTTGAGTTCTTCAAAATATTTGGAACGCCCTGTTTCCAGAAGTTCCTCTATTTTTTCGGCAATGGAAACGCCGACGCCGGAAATTTTTTCCAGTGCTTTCAGCCCGCCGCTTTTGTAGATTTCCTTCGCTTCCTGTTCCAAATCCCCGATAGCCAGTGCCGCTTTTTCGTAAGCCCTCGGCTTGAAAGGCACGTCTTGCATTTCGAGATACTCGCCTATCTCGCGTAGTATTCTTGCTATTTCAAGGTTTGAGATTGAAAGTCCCATTTTATCATTCGTGGGGTTCAAACAAAAATTGCTCGTTTTGGAAAGAAACTTTCACGTTGTCGCCGCGTTTTATTTCTTTTTTGAGAAGCTTTTCGGCCAGCGGAGCGCGTAGATTTTCTTCTATCGCCCTTCGCAATGGCCTAGCTCCGAATTCCGGCTGATAGCCGATTTTTGCTATCTGTTTTACCGCGGATTCATCGAATTTCAGCTTTATTCCCTGGTTTATCAAAGTATTGGATAAATCGGAAAGGTTTATTCCGGCAACAGCGTACACGTCTTTAGGTGAAAGGTCCTTAAAAACAACAATTTTGGAAAAACGGTTTACGAGTTCAGGCTTGAAAACATCTGTTAAGCGTTTCTTCAAATATTCGGCAATACTTTCCATCTTTTCTCCTTTGGACAGCGATTCGTTGATGATGTCGGAATGCGCGTTTGATGTCGCTATGATTATAGTGTTCTGGAAGCCAACAGTTCGCCCGAGATTGTCCGTCAGACGGCCGTCGTCAAAAACCTGCAGAAAAAGATTAAGAATATCAGGAAAGGCTTTTTCAAATTCGTCCAATAAAATCAAACTGTAGGGCTTTTTCAAAATTGCGTCCGTCAAAGCGCCGCTTATTTTCCCGTCAGGCGAACCAATAAATCTGTAGAAACTTTCCTTGTCCTGGTATTCGGTCATATCGAACCTTACCATCGACGATTCTGCGCCGAAATGTATCTTCGCCAGGATTTTGGCGAGTTCAGTTTTTCCTACTCCGGTCGGCCCGATGAAAAGGAAACTTGCTATCGGACCGCCCGGCCTGCTCAATCCGCTCCGGTATTCACGCAAAGACGTGCTGACTGCTTTAACCGCCTCTTCCTGGTCTATCAGACGCCTGTGTATGATGTCCTCCATATTGAGCAAAGCTTCCGCTTCTTCCCCGCTTGCTTCGTGTATAGGGATGTTTACCTTTTCCTCCGTTGCTTTTACCACTTCTTCGCGCGTAAGATATTTTTTTTCTTCCCTCTGGGCAATTATCAGCGCGTCCTTAAGAAGTTCCTCTGCGTTTGACGGAAGGAATTTCAGCGCCAGATATTTTTCGCCTAACATAACCGCCGCCTTTATGGCCGCGAAACTTATAACCACTCCCGTCTTTTTTTCAAGAATCAAACTTTCGTAAACAAGAATTTTCTGGGCGTCTGCCTCGCTGACTTCGTCTACCCTTATGACTTCAAAAATTCCGGCTATGTCGCTTCTCGGCTCTATGAATTCCTTGAAGTCCTTCGGATAAGTTCCTCCTATTACAGGGAAAGCATTCTCTTTGATTATCGGCATCAAAGCGTCTGCAGCCGACAAATAGTAGTTGCCGGAGGTCTTTACAAGATTATGAAAATCCGGAATATAAAGAATGACGTTTCCGGCCATAAAAATTTCCTCGGTTATTTTTTTAAGCCGCGATTGCATTTCTTCGGAAGAAGCTCCTGCAACCAAACTGGCGATTTCCAAACTCACCAGGCGCTTGTCAAAAAGCGGTGACGGCACTTCGTCTTTGACTATTTGGCGCGCCAGATGCATTACTATCGTTTCCTTGCCAACTCCTTCTTCGCCGACCAGAAGGGCGTTGGGATTGATCGGACGCGAAAGGGTGTCCGCCAGACGCTGATAATCGTTGCCGTGTCCGATTATGAAGCCGACTTCGTTTTCTCTGGCTAAATCAGTCAGGTCTTTGCTAAATTTGTCCAACATCGGCGTGGGCCGGCTGGTCCAAGCTCTGTTGACCACGCGGTGACGAAGTTCTCTTTGAGTCTCGAAACTGAAGCCGCCGACACTGGAAGGCAACGAAAAACTCCATTTTTTCTTGAGCGAACTTAAAAGCATAGCCAGTTCCAAATCGGTTGCCTCAACCGAAAAAGTGTTGAAAATCCTGTCTGTTTTCTCGTCGCCAACAAATAAAAGCCCGGAAAACAAATCGACTGTCTCGATGAACTGGCGGTTGTTTAAAATGCTCCGCATGCCAGCGTTCACAACGAGAACTTCGGCCATTTCCAAAGTAGCTTTTTTGTCAAAATGGTTTCTGTTTTCTTCGGAAGCCATGAGTGAAATTATTTTATGCCCGACTTCTTCCGGCTTGAGGTCCAGGCGTATCAGTCCTTCCTTGATTTCTTTTCTGGATAAAAGTTCTTTGGCGGTTTCCAGAAAAAAATTGTTTCTCGATATCAAGCTTCTGTCGAAACTTTTTTCGAGTGCCGAGTAAGCGGCCGGTGAAAGATACCGCGCCAAATTGACCTTCCTTTCTTTGCTCATTTCGGAAAACGGCTCGTCGCCTTCGCCGAAATGGAAAATCATGTCCGCGAAGAAAACAAGTATAAAAATTCCGGCGACTCTGAGTTGTGAGATGTCGGAAAAAGCCAAAACGAAGCCGGCCACCATAAAAACGATGTACGAAACGTAGCTTGCTGTCCTGACCAAAATCCGGCCTGGCAAGGTCATCAAAAACCTCGCCTCTCTGAAATAAAATCTGCCTGCCTGTTCAGATAGGCCTGTTTGACTTTTATTTTGTTCCAAAGGCATATTATCTGGCATAGAAAATATAAAAAAGCATAATAACAGGCGCCGACAGCCACAAAGCGTAAATCGCCAGAAAAATGGCCAGAATAAAAGCGTAAATCGCAAGCCCCATTAATATTCTGCCTGTCCGGAAAACCACGCCGAGAATCCGTCCGATGAACGTATAATCCTTGAAAAGCGGCTGGAAAAAATACTTTAGCGTGACCCGCATAGCTATTGCCTGGTCCAGTGATTCTAGAAACGAAATAAATTTATGAAAAAACACCTTTGAAGCATCAATATACCAATGGTGGAAAAAGTCGGAAATCCTGTAAGCAAACCGGCCTGCGAGATATGTCAGCGAAAAATTCATACTTATTATTATATCACCGACCGGGAATTTATTCTGGCTGCCGGTGAATTCTCAAAACAGCTTTTCCTGTCCGGTTTCTTCTTTATTTTCTTTTTTCGGTACTGGTTCAGCCAAAAGCTCACCGGCTTTTTCGAGAATTCGCGGAAGTTTTTTGAAGTTCTTTTCAAATTCCTCTTTCATTTGCGTTGAACGTAGGGCTGCTGCCGGGTGGTAAATGGGATAAAGAAGGAAACTATCAAAGCGGAAAACTTTTCCATGGTCTCGGCTTATTTTGGCTTCTGGCAGGAAATAGTTCATGGAAAACCTGCCGAGCGCCACTATTATCTTCGGTTTTATTATCGCGAGCTGGCGTGTCAGATACGGCTTATAGGCGTTTATTTCCTCCGGCAAGGGGTCACGGTTTTCCGGCGGCCGCCGCTTAACGATATTTGTTATGTAAATGTCTTCTTCTCTCCACTTGATATCGCGGATGCATTGGCGGAGCAATTGTCCTGCGCGTCCCACGAACGGCCTCTTCTGTTGGTCTTCGTTGAATCCCGGCGCCTCACCGATGAACACGACTTCGCTTTCCGGATTGCCTTCGCCGAAAACCAAATTGGCTTCGCGGAGCGGCAAAGTATTGTCGGCGGCGATTTCCTGCTCAAGGTTATTTAACTCCTCTTCTTTATTCATTAGATTATTATAACAATCCTTTTCTTGCTTTGAATATAGATTTCCAAATATAATGTCGTTATGCCTGACACAAAAGAAGCTTTTATTTGGATAACAAGCATCCTGCGGAATAAAAATATTCCTTTCCAGGTTACAGGGGGCTTAGCCGCCAGAATATACGGCTCGCCCAGGGAACTGGCGGATATCGACTTTGAAATCCCGAATGACAGATTTCCGGAAATATTGCCGGAAATAAAGGATTATCTCGTCTTTGGCCCAACGCAATATAAAGACGAATCCTTCGATATTTTTCTTGCCACGCTTCGCTATAAAGAACAGGAGATAGATCTTACCGGCAGCAATGGCGAGAAATCGTTCAATCAAGAAAAGAGAGAATGGAAGGAAGAAAATATTGATTTATCAAAGGCGGTGTCAAAAGAAGTATTCGGCATTTCGGTTCCCGTAGTGCCGGCGAAAGATCTCTTGGACTATAAAAAATGGATTAGCAGGGATGTCGACCGGGTTGATGTGGAAGCATTGTCGAAATTAGGCTATTGATTTCCAATGTTCCAGAAAGTCTCCCTATTGCTAAATACGGATACTTTCTGTATAATCACACACAATAATTACAATTTTTTGTGATTATCCGTATATGTTTGTAAAAGATGGAAATAAAAAAGTACAACTTCAATGGCAAAATTCTTATCATCGGACTTGGAAGCGTCGGACAGGGGGTTTTGCCGCTCCTTTTAAGGCATTTTGATACAAAGCCCGAAGATATCGTTATCGTTACTGCCGACAAGCGCGGCGAAGATGTCGCCAATAAATACGGCATCCGTTTCATAATTGACCCGCTCACTCCTGATAACTACGAAAAAATAGTGCTCTCGCACATAGGCATGGGCGATTTCCTGCTCAATGTTTCGGTCGATGTCTCTTCGGCGGCCTTAATTGAACTTTGTCAGAGAAACGGCATTCTTTATCTGGATACCTGCATTGAACCGTGGCCTGGCGGCTACACCGACCCTTCCAAATCCATTTCGGAACGTTCAAATTATGCATTACGCGAGGGAGCTCTCGCCCTGCGGAAACTTACCGGAATTGACGATCCGCGCCCCACGGCAATTGTCGGACACGGAGCGAATCCCGGCGTCGTTTCCCACTTTGTAAAAGAAGCTCTCCTGAACATTGCCAGGGATACAGGCTACGAAACAGAAACTCCGGTTTCACGCGAAGAATGGGCGTGCCTTGCTCAAGCGCTCGGCATCAAGGTTATACATATTGCCGAACGTGACACTCAAATGTCGCAAACACCGAAACGGATCGGGGAATTCATTAATACATGGTCCATTGACGGATTTTTCTCCGAAGGAAGCCAGCCTTCTGAAATGGGATGGGGAACGCACGAGAAAAAACTTCCCGATGGCGGAAAACGGCACGATTTCGGCTGCGACTGCGCCATATATCTGGAACAGCCGGGATTTCTGACCAAAGCGCGGAGTTGGACGCCTACGGCAAAATCCCAGCATGCTTGGATTATTACTCACAACGAATCGATTTCTATTGCGGACTTTTTTACGATTAAAGAAAACGGCAAGGCCGTCTATCGGCCAACCGTTCATTACGCATATCACCCGTGCGACGGCGCGGTGCTTTCTCTTTTTGAGCTTGCGGGCAAAAACGGCGAGCTTCAAAAAGATCAGCGGTTAATAACCGACGAGATTTTGCCTGGCGGAGTGGACGAGCTCGGCGTTTTGCTGATGGGACACAAAAAGAATGCCTATTGGTATGGCGCGCGCCTTTCAATCGACGAAGCGCGCAAGCTTGCTCCGCACAACAATGCAACCAGCTTGCAGGTAACCGCCAGTATTTTGGGAGCAATGGTCTGGGCGATGCAAAACCCGAACGCCGGAATAATAGATTCCGATGAATCGGAGCATGACATTGTGATGGATGTCGCCCGCCCTTACCTCGGCGAGATATTCGGGGTCTATACCGACTGGACTCCGCTACAGGGCCGCGGAAAACTTTTTCCGGAAAAAATGGACGAAGAAGACCCTTGGCAATTCGAAAATTTCAGAGTTTCTTAAAAATCTTATTTTATAATTGTGCCCTCGGCAGGAATTCCTGCCTGCCGGTAGGCAGGGAACCTTCTTTTGTGTCCTCACGAGGAGTCGAACCCCGATCTCAGCCTTCGGAGGGCCACGCTCTATCCATTGAGCTATGAGGACTTAAAGCAATCTTATCGTATCACGAAATAATAAATCTCATAGGCCGCAGCAGCCAGAAAAACAAGTATCAGCAAATTGGCGAAAAATTTTCTTAAGCACGACAGCGCCAGTATTTTCTTGCTGACCAGAATTATAAAAACATACTGAAGCGCGAGAAACACTCCGCCGGCCAGACTTATCGCGCCGAGAAAATTGAAAAAACCTGACAGGAAAATAACCGGCGGGATAATAAGCACGGCCGCGAAACTCCAAAATGCCGGCAGGCGCAAATCTTTTTCAAGCCCGTTTTTTATTTCCAAACTCACCGGTATGTAAGGCGTCCATATGGCGAGAATTCCGAGCAGGGCGAAAATTTGCAGTTCCCACAAAGGCCACGATGAAGGGCCGGCAAAAACATCCGGTGAAAGAACGCCGTCCGAGCCCAAAATTCCTATGATGAAAATGAGGTAGATTGCCGCGGAAAAGGAAGTGCCAATGGCAAGCTTTGACAGAAATTTTGAATCGCCGTTTTTCTTTTGCCACTCAAACATCGGCTCTATCGCGGTCCATCCGGCAAGAGAAAAAAGCACCGCCCCGAACGGAAGAAAAATATTTTCTATGTTTACCGGCGCAACAGCAGAAAGCCCGTCCTTGCCAAGCAAAAAAACCAGCAAAACTATGAGAACCTTGAAAATCGTCGCCAGAAATTCAGCTCCCACCAGACGCGGCAACTTCAATAAGAGAGGCAAAGAAACCGCCGCCCAGAATAAAACCGCGCCTAAATTATTCAGAGGCGCGGGCAAAATCATTTTGCCGAAATTCTGCGCAAGAATTAAATATATAACCAAAGTTAGCAAAAGTCCTATGACTATTGAAACAAGCGCTACATAAAAAGCCGTTTCGCCGAGCCGGTCGCGGACAAGACCGAGTAATCTTTTCTTTTCGTCAACGCGTGAAAGGGCAAGCCAGTATAGATAATGGACGAAAATAACCGCGCCGCTCAAAAGAAAAATATAAAAAATACCGGGCAGCCACCCGGATTCCTTGAAAATATAAGGCAAGGAAAACATCCCGGCGCCGACAGTGCTCGCCATAAGCAATCCAACGCTTCCCAAAAAAGATTTAAAATTATTCATATTTCAAAAAGGGTAGATTTGTCTTAAGAAAACCGTCGCGCAGGCCGAGCGGGCATGGTGTCCCTCCTGCGAGCAGGAGGGACGAGCGAGGTTGAGCGCGAGCGCAATCCGCCGCTGGGCGGATTGATAGCTTGTTTTCGCGAAATAAATCTACTTTACCTTACACCTCGTAAACCTCGTCTCCTTGCCTGACTTTGTCGCCTACTTTAATTCCGACTTCCTGCCCTTTCTTGGCCGTTTCAATCGGCTTGTGGTCGTATTGCATTGATTTAACCGTCTCTTTGAAATCGGTTGTCGCTCCCGCGAAATGCGCTTTCTCCCCGCAACTGAAAGGACGATTGAATTTGACTATGGCTACATTCAAATCGCCGTAGTAATGCGTTACCTCGCCGATTGGCTTTCCCTTAGTCACGGGCGCCGGTTTTCCCGCAGACGCTCCGCCTCTTCCCGAACCGAACAATGAGTTTTTTATTTTTGAAATTAGTTTTCGCATTTTTATGTTATTTCCTGTTCATCGTCTACCATCATCTCCACTACTTTGTCCAAAAGCTCGACGGGGTCGGTGCCAAAAACTACTTTGCCGTGCCCTCTTTTGGCCTTTTCCAGTATTTCCGGAATCATGTCGGTAGTTCCGCCCAAGCCGAGCAAAACGCCTTGCGGTTTTTCGTCCTCAAATGCGTCTGTGAATTCGTTGAGTGTTCCGATACGGCCGCAAACCGTCATTACCGCATCGCAAGACCTGGTCAAAAAGAGATTCCTGCCGGAATATCCAAAACCAGTGTAAATTATCAAATCATGATAATCAACCGGCAAATGATATGTTTTAACGTGCTGTATTTTGGAATAAGCGGGTGAGATTCCGATAACGAAACCTCCGGCTTCTTTGGCTCCTTTGGCGGCCCAGTAAGGCGCCCCGGTTGTCGCGCCTGTTACCAAAATGAATCCTTTCTGCGCGATAAGCCGTCCAAGTCCCTCTATTTTTTCCATTGCGCCCGGGACGGAAGTGGTAGTTTCCGCCGAACCTGAAATACAAATCTTATACTTCAAATGATAAAGCTTCGGGTCGTGGCCGTTGTGATTTTTGTTGTTAGGCATTTTATTTATATTACTTCTCGCAATTCATTATATAAAGTTTTGCTTCATAACACGAACTTGTCTCCCGGCCCCGGCACCACCGCATCAATGGCGTAATTATCCCTTATTTTGCCGGCCAGAACTTCGCTTGAACCTTCTTCCCCCTGTACCACGAAAACTTTTTTTAGCGACATTCTCATTGGCTTTATCCAGTCCAGAAGCTGGGCTTGGTCGGCGTGCGCTGAATAAGCGTTTATTTCTCTGACATGGCAACGCACCGGAATTTGTTCGCCGTATATTTTCACCATTTTAGCCCCTTCAAGAATACGGCGCCCAAGCGAACCGGCTGTCTGGTATCCGACAAAAAGTATCGTGCTCTTCGGGTCGGAAAGATAACGCATCTCGTGATGGAGAATTCTTCCGGCATTGGACATACCCGAGCCGGCCATGATTATTTTCGGCGGCGGTACGTTGTTTATTTCCTTTGATTGTTCGGTTGTAAGAGTGAAATGTAAGCCGGGAAAATTGAAAATATCATCGCCGCCACGCTGCAGTTTCAAAACTTTTTGGTTGAAATAGCTTTCATGTTTTTTATAAACGGCGGTCAGCTTTATGGCGAGAGGGCTGTCTATGAAAACCGGCATTTTGGGAACTCTTCCGCTTTCAAAAAGTTCGTTGAAATTGAAAAGAAGTTCCTGCGTCCGTTCCATTGCAAAAGCCGGAATCATCAGAACTCCGCCGGATTTGGCAGTGTCTTCTATCGCGTCTTCCATTACCTCTTTGCGCTGGGTTGCCGGTTCGTGCAGGCGGTTGCCGTATGTAGATTCTATGAGGCAATAATCGGCAGACGCGATTTTTTCGGTCGGCTGGATTATCGGCGCCGGTGTATTCCCCAGGTCTCCGGAAAAAACAATTGTCTTGCTCCCGATGCTCCGACTTTTTGTCGGAGTTCGGGACTCCGAATCCTCCGGCGTAACGCCGGAGGACATCGGAGCTTCATTAACTTCAATGTGTATGATGGCCGAGCCGAGAATATGCCCTGCGTCGTAAAATTCCACTTTGAATCCGGCTACATCAACCTGGTGATGGTATTCAACGCCTTCCCAGATTTTCATCAGTTCCATAATGTCTTGCGTGTTATAAAGAGGCGGTTTTCCCTCACGCTCGGCTTCCTGACCCAGAATGTGCTCCGAATCTATAAGCATCAGTTCGGCAAAATCTTTTGTGGCAGGAGTGGAATAAACCTTGCCCCTGAACCCTTTCTTGTAAAGCTTCGGCAGAAGCCCAATGTGGTCTATATGAGCGTGAGTAATACACACCGCCTCTATTTCGGCAGGGTCGTAAGGGAACGGCTCAAAGTTCTGCCGTTCGGCATAATTGCTCCCCTGCTTCAGTCCGCAGTCAATCAGGATTTTGCGCCCGTTTGATTCCAGAAGATAATTTGAACCGGTAACGCTTTTTACTCCGCCGTGAAAAGTTATTTCCATAGTTTCTAATTATATATCAAGAAAAAATTTTGCGCTCTTTCATTAGGTCAATTTCTTTATCCACTGGTTGAATATTTCTTTTAATTCCGTCAAATGGCCCGCATCGCGGAATGTATGAGGAGCGCCATTAATTATGTGTAGTTCTTTTAATCCGGGTAATTTTTCGTACAAAATTTTCTGATTGTCTAATGGCGTGGATTCATCATTTTCTCCGACCACCAACAAAACAGGCATTGTCAGTTTGTCCGCCTGCGGCAACAAATCGTATTTCAGGCGATCTTCCATATGGGACCACTTCAACCGTTTTATAAACCCCGGCTTTGAAACACTTTTATCTTCCCGATATCCCTTTTTCTCCCAATCAGCAAATCTTTCTGGCTCGCGGAGTTTATGAGCTTCAGCGCTTAGTTTTCCGGAAACAACAGCGGAAATAGGTGCAACTGCCTTTACTTTTTCTGGATATTTTTCAGCAAATAACGCCACACTAATGCCGCCCAAACTGTGGCCAGCTAACGCAAATGGCTCCCGGTACCATTTCTGCGTTTGGGCCCAAAAAATTGTATCCTCTAAATCTTCAAAATAGTTCGTTGTAGTCGCATCTTCGTAGTTACCCTCACTTTCTCCTATAGAATTCGTAGTATCAAATCTGATAACTGCATATCCGTTTTCCTTAAACGCTTCCGCCATAGCTTGAATGTGCGGCTGTTCTTTAAATCCTCCCAGACCGTGCATAACAAAAGCTAAACCTTTTTGCGGTTTCGATTCTTCTATTAATAGAACGATGTTCTGTCCTTTCCTATTTTTAATAACTTCGCGCATTATTCTCGAATCACTTTTTTCCCAAAATTTTGAGCGCCGCTTTCAAACGCAATTCCAAACCGACAACCGTCTTGTCCACTTTCTCAAGAGCCGTTTTGGCGTCGTCTTTGCGGTAACCTAGATTGGTCAGCGTCTCTACAATGTCGGCGTCCGATTCCATTCTCTTTACGGCTTCGCCGGACATCTCCGTTTTAACTTTGCCTTTAAGGTCTATGATTATGCGCTCCGCAGTTTTTCTGCCGATGCCCGATGCGCGTGTCAATAAATCAGGCCTGTTTTCCTGAATGGCGGCGGCCAGTTCTTTCAGCTCCGATATTTCCAAAATGGAGAGCGCCGACTTCGGCCCGACGCCGGAAACCGATATTAAAAGTTCAAAAAAGTTCAGTTCTTCCTCTGTCGGAAAGCCGTAAAGATCCAAAAGGTCCTCGCGCACGTGTAAATGCGAAAATAATTTGACTTCCGAGCCGACTGGCGACAAACTGGAGAGCGCTCTCTTGTGGGTTATGAGCTTTATGCCCACGCCGAGAACCTCAATAACCGCAAAAGAGTCGCGTTTTTCAATGAGTTTCCCGGAAACGCTGTAAATCATAACTTACATTATAATACGAATTTGCTAAATGGGTTATTCGCGGTATTCGCATAAAAATTCGTATCATTCGCATTATGCCATCATGTTTAAACTAATTTCCGATTTCAAGCCAAAAGGCGACCAGCCGGACGCGATTGAAAAGCTGGTTGACGGTCTCAACAAAGAACTGAAACATCAGGTGCTTTTGGGCGTCACCGGAAGCGGAAAAACCTTCAGCATGGCCAATGTCATCCAGAAAATCGGCTTGCCGACTCTGGTCATCTCCCCCAACAAAACCCTGGCCGCCCAGCTTTACGAAGAATTCAGGGGCTTCTTCCCGGAAAACGCCGTCCACTATTTCGTTTCTTATTACGACTACTACCAGCCCGAGGCCTACCTGCCCGCGACCGACACCTATATCGCCAAGGACGCGAGAATAAACAAAGACATAGACAAGCTCCGCCACGCCGCGCTCCAGTCGGTTCTTGAAAGAAAAGATACCATTATCGTCTCGTCCGTTTCCTGCATCTACGGCGTGGGCGACCCGGCGGAATACCAGCGCATCAGTTTGGAATTGAAAGTCGGACAGAAAATGAATATGGCTGATGCCGGACGCCATCTCAATTTTCTCCGCTACGAGCGCGTGGAAAACGAACCGAAACTCGCCGGCCAATTCCGTATGGATAAAAGCGAAATACTGATGAACACCATAACCGGCGAAAGATTGCTAATCGGATTTGCAAACAGAGAAGTAAAATTCATTTCCAAACTTCCTGCCTCACCGGCAGGCGGGCACAAGAACGAATCAGCGCAAGCTTGCCCGCCGATGAGGCGGGAGGTTAAGATTTTCCCGGCGAAATTCTGGGTTACTCCGCATGACCGCCTGCGCGTCGCAATTTCCAATATCAAAAAAGAACTCGGCGAACGAGTTGAGGATTTGCAGTCAGCCGGAAAGTTTGACGAAGCCGAACGTCTGGAAAAAAGAGTTGCCTTCGATATGGAGCGCCTCAAAAAAGACGGCTACGTTAACGGCATAGAAAACTATTCCCGCCATCTCGGCTTCCGCACCGAAGGCGAACCGCCGATGACCATTCTGGATTATTTTCCGAAGCCGTTCCTCCTCTTTATAGACGAATCGCACATCGGCATACCCCAGCTCAACGGGATGTATCAGGGCGACCGCAGCCGTAAGCAAAACTTGGTCAATTTCGGCTTCCGCTTGCCGTCCGCTTTGGACAACCGCCCGCTCCGCTTTGAAGAATTCAAACAGAAAATAGACAGGACGATTTATGTCTCGGCCACGCCGGGAAATTATGAAATGGAACGAGCCGAGAAAGAGGGACAAATAGCCGAACAGATAATCCGCCCGACAGGCGTCATAGACCCAGAAATCGTCATCAGGCCCGCCCAGACGCAGATAGAAAGTTTGCTTACCGAAATCAAAAAGAGAACAGCCCGCAACGAGCGGGTTCTGGCGCTGACGCTCACCAAGCGGCAGTCGGAAGACCTGACCGAATTCCTGCTTTCAAGAGGAATCAAAGCCCAGTATCTCCACTCGGATATAAAAACGCTTCAGAGGCCAGGCATACTACGCCAGCTCCGCAACGGAGAAATTGATGTTCTTGTTGGCATCAACCTTCTCCGCGAAGGCCTGGACCTACCTGAGGTTAGTTTGATTGCGATTCTGAACGCCGACCGCGAAGGATTTTTGAGAAACCACAGAAGCTTGATGCAGATGGCGGGACGCGCCGCCCGTTCCACGCAGGGACA
>CAYHXB010000002.1:18727-45688 GCA_964360535.1 uncultured Candidatus Saccharibacteria bacterium | reverse complement strand
CTATTTCCCCGTGGTCCATTTTTTCGTCCAAAAGATAAAGCGTGACTCCGGTTTTTTCCTCTCCGTTCAAAATTGCGCTTTGGATAGGGGATGCCCCTCGGTATTTGGGCAGAAGGGAAGGATGGACGCCGATGGCGCCGAGTTTCGGAATGCCGACTACACCTTTCGGCAATATTTTGGCGTAAGCGGCGACAATAAAAATATCCGGCTTTATTTCTGACAAGTAGGGGATAATGTCGGACGGGTTTTCCGGCTGAAGTATTTCTATTTGCTCTTTACTATTGGCAATTAGCTGCTTTACCGGCGGCGAAGTTAATATTTTTTTTCTGCCGGCGGGGCGGTCTGGATTGCAGACAATCGCTTCCGGAATAAAGCCGGCGACAATCAGTTTATTAAGAACGATGGCGGCGAATTCCGGAGTGCCGAAGAAAACGAATTTCATTTAAATTTTTCTAATTGCGTTTTTCGATGTCCTTAATTTGCTTCCGCAGGCGTTCGGACGAGGGAATTTCATAAATCTTATCGGCTCTGTCTATGAAAAGCTTTCCGTTGAGATGGTCCACTTCATGCTGGAAAACCTTGGCCAGAAGTCCCCATGCTTTTATTTTTATTTTTTTGCCGTTCTTGTCAAAACCAGAGAGAGTCACTTTTTCCGGCCGCCCAACACTGCCGTAAACATATGGTATGCTCAGACAGCCCTCTTCCAGCGGAGTTTTATCTTTTGAGAATTTTATGATTTCCGGGTTGAAAACCGCGTAAAACTTCTGCTCGCCGGCGGTAAGCGAGCGGGGATTGCCTTCATTATCGGCTTTCTGGACCTGGGCGACGAAAACTTTTATGTCCAGGCCGATTTGGTTCGCGCTCAGGCCTATTCCGCGCGCCAGCTTCATCGCTTTTCTCATCCTTATGACCAAGTCGTTTATTTCCTTGCGGCTGAATTTTTTAAAATCAAATTCCCGCGTTTTGTTCCGCAGGAATTTTTCATCTTTTTTATTTCCTATTGTTACGATTTTATCCATATTGCATTATTTATGATTAAACTTAATAAATTATCGTCTTACAATAACATCCTTAAATACTCCAGTATTTAAGGATGTTATTGTATAACTTGAAATAACTTTAGGAAGTTTACGAATGTTTTTCCATACGGCGATAAAGTATGATCCACGAAGTTGCCACGGTATTTTTTATTGATAAGCCCGGCTTGATAGAGCCGTCTTGCATGTTCGCCGAGTGTTTTCTCGTTTGCGTCGAGTTCTTTTACTATTTCATCCAGAGTTATCGTGCCTCGCGCCGCAATCAAAAGTAATATTTCAATACGGTGATGATTCGCCATCCCTTTGAGATGCCGTTCCATTTGTTTGGCTGTCTTAATATTCACCTTCGCCATATCTTAATTATACAATATTCACCCAATAACATCCTTAAATACTGGAGTATTTAAGGATGTTATTGGGTAAGTTAGAATTATTTAAAATTTCGTATTTTAGTATTATTCCTTACTTTCGTAAGTTTAACTACCGTCATAAAATAAGCCCCCTTGTTCTTTATGTTTTTGTTCTTGGATATTTCCTTGGCTATGCCAAGAAGCCGTTCGGGATTGTCTTGCTTTGCCAGCTTGATGTAAAGCGACTTGTGTTTCTCGTCTTTGAGGAACTCGGCTATTTCAAGCCCAACAAGCTGGTATTTGCGGTAAACCTTGGATTGGCCTCCCCGTTTTTGGAGTTCTTTAAGATAATCTTCGGTTAGTCCCACAGAGTTCATTTTAGTGGTTTTCACGGGAATTTCAATTATCGGCTCCAAAAAGTCCGGTTTTCCGTTTGTTGGCTACGTTATTTGCTAAAGGAAAATCAACGCTGTAAAATTGTGTAGTCATGCTCCCCAAAGTAAAAAATAAGTTCAGTTTCAACAACAAAATAATCCGTTTGATATCTATTACGCTGACTGTGGCGGTTCTTTTGGCAAGCGGCTTCGCGGTTGGTTTCAGGTTCGGCAAAATGGTGCCGGAAACAATTGTAATCAAGGAGATTTCCGGAACTTCCGCAGGTCAGCCGTCGGCCATAAATTTCGGGACTTTCTGGCAGGCCTGGAACACGGTAAACGAGAATTATCTCAATGCCGAAAAAATAAACGCGCAGGATAAGGTTTACGGAGCCATAAGCGGACTTGTCGGTTCGCTCAAAGACCCATACTCGATTTTCTTTCCTCCGAAAGAAAACAAAAAATTCCAGGAAGACGTTCAGGGGAATTTCGGGGGCATCGGCGCCGAAATAGGAATTAAGAAAAACCAGCTGGTTGTTGTCGCCCCGCTCAAAGATACGCCGGCAGAACGCGCCGGGCTCAAGGCGGAAGACATGATATTGAAAATCAATTCGACTTCCACCGATGGAATGACCGTTGACGACGCAGTTAAACTCATCCGCGGTCCGGAGAATACCGACGTCACGCTGATGATAATGCGCGAAGAATGGGAAAAGCCGAAAGATTTTAAAATAACACGCGGCAAGATAATCGTGCCGACACTTGATTTGACAATGAAAGACGGCAATATCGCTTATATTCAGCTCTACACATTTAACTCCAACGCCGATTATCTTTTCTATCAGGCAGCCACAAAAGCGCTGTCCGGCGGAGCCAGGGGGATAATTCTCGACCTTCGCAATAATCCGGGCGGATATCTTGAGGTTGCCGTGGACTTGGGCGGATGGTTCCTGCCCAAGGGCACTTTGATAGTCAAGGAGGAATCCAGGAACGGCAATGTCGAAGTTTTAAAAGCTAGCGGCAATGCCGCCCTAGTCGGTCTTCCGGTTGTCGTTCTAATGAACGGCGGTTCGGCGTCCGCGTCCGAAATTCTCGCCGGAGCGCTCCGCGACAACAATGTAGCAAAGCTCATAGGCGAAAAAAGCTTCGGCAAAGGCACCGTTCAGGAATTGATACCGCTACAGGACGGTTCTACCATAAAATTGACCATAGCCCACTGGGTTTTGCCGAGCGGCAAGATTCTTGATAATGGCGGCCTTGACCCGGACATAGAGGTTAAAATAACAGACGACGATATAAAAAATAAAAAAGACCCCCAATTGGACAAGGCGCTCGAGGTCATAAGGGGAGAAATAGCAAAAAAATAAAATGAATCCCGTTAGAGACAACAACTTCGTGAAATCAAAAATTGTGTTTAATATCTCGCGTAAAAAGTCGTCCGCCGCAAAAGCGGTTATTTACGGTCGTCTAAAGACGACCTGTCTCTAACGGGATGAAAATAATTTTATTAGAAGACGTAAAAAAAGTAGGCAGGAAGTTCGACATAAAGGAAGTCAGTGACGGCTATGCCAGAAATTTGCTATTTCCGAACGGATTGGCGGAGCCGGCCACGCCTTCAGCGCTGAAAGAGCTTGAAAAGAAGAAAAAACACATAGACGAAGAAGACCGTGAGTTAATGAAGCGCCTCGAAGAAGTTTCAAGATTGCTTAAAGACCGCGATTTGGAATTTCCGGTTAAAACCGGAGCCAACGGCGAAGTTTTCGGCTCGGTTACCAAGGAAATGATACTCAAGGGATTAAGAGACGCAGGCCTTATCCGCACCGAAAGAGTTGAAATAAAACTGGAACGCCCGCTCAAAGAGCTGGGCGCGCACAAGGTGGAAGTCCACCTTAAAAAGGGGATTACTGCAGAACTAATGGTTAAACTACTTGAACAAAAGTAGCCCTGCGGCGGGTGCCATCAAATCTCATTTTCATTTTCTCGAAAAACTTCACTTTGCCGGCGCGTCCGGCGTAAAGAGTGTCATCTGCTCCGCGGCGGACGTTAGTCCCTTCAACATATTTTGAACCGCGCTGGCGGATTATTATCTGCCCGGCGGAAACCGGCATGCCGTCCTGTATTTTGACGCCAAGCCGTTTTGCCGCAGAATCCCTGCCTAATTTAGTTGAACCACCGGATTTAGTATGTGCCATATTTCTACGAAATTTGGAGTAAAGGCGAACAAATTTCGTTTAGAAATATGTGCACCCCGCACTAATTTTGCTGTTATTTTTTTAAACGTTTTTGTAATTTAACCATAGCTTTTCCGCAAAATTAGTGCGGGGTAGCCATACATTAATACCGTAAAATTTTATGTTATAATTGCTCCAATGTCAAACTGGAATAAGCTCGTTTTGGACATAGAAACGGTCGGGGAGGACTTCGATTCTTTGGACAAGGCCACGCAGGAAAACCTGACCCGCTGGATAAAGAAAGAATCGGAAAGCGACGCCGATTACAAAGAAGCTCTTGATGAACTGAAGAATGGGCTTGGCTTTTCGCCCCTTACGGCCCAAATAGCGGCTATCGGCGTTCTTGATTGCGCCAAGGACGAAAGCATTGTTTATTTCCAGGCGCCCGGCGAAAAACTCGGCGAATTCTCCGCCTCTGCCAAAGGCGGATCCGCCTCGGGCGGAAAGGAAGACAATATAACGTACAAACAATGTTCCGAAAAGGAAATGCTTGAAAAATTCTGGGAAGGCGCGAAAAATTACAATTATTTCATAACTTTTAACGGCAGGTCTTTCGATATACCTTTTATGATGGTGCGTTCCGCGGTTCACGGCATCCGGCCGACCAAAGACCTAATGCGCGGAAGATATTTATATCAGCAAACTTCTGATGCGATGCATATAGATTTGCTTGACCAGCTTACTTTTTACGGAGCCATGCGCCGAAAAGGTAGCCTTCACCTTTGGAGTCGTGCCTTCGGAATAACAAGTCCAAAAGCAAGCGGAATTACCGGAGACGATGTCGCTAAACTTTTCAAGGAAAAGAAATACACGGAGATAGCCCGCTATAACGCCGGTGATTTGCGAGCTACCAAAGAGCTCCACGAAAAATGGGAAAACTACATGAGTTTTTAAAAAAAGTTCAGAACTGGATACTTTTTTATGAAAGGGAAGTTATTTTTGGCGCGATTATTTTTTTGGTCGCCTCAATAAGTTTTGGGCTTGGCTATCTTGCGAACCGCGAATTTAATCACGCTCCGATAATAATCGAGAAGTGTTCGCAATAGAAAATCAGGGCAACAAAAAAATTCTATTTGCAGTTTTGCTCGCTGGGAATGCCGCTCAATGATTTGGCGGGGTCAAAAGGTATGCAGTTCCAGGATATAGCAGGGGAGAAGAATACTGTTTTTATGTCGGAGCTGTCTACATTAACCTGTTGTAGGATTACATTGAACTCTGGATTAACGCCGATTGTGAGCAATTGCTGAATGCCCAAAAGTTCTGCGCGAAGTAAACGCTGACTACGCGGATTTATGGAAAACGAGAACGAAGTTTTCATTCCGGTTGTCGATCTGACATTGGGATTGGCTACGTCGGCCGGCAGGTTCTGAACCTGAAAATCAATATGCGATGTTTCGTCATCCGGATTTATGAAACGGACGACAATCGGAGAAGAAACGTTAAGCGCCTTGAAATAAATATCAAAGGTCAGGCCATTTATAATTAGTTTTGTATTGCTTTGATTGTCAAAGACAAAGCCATTGCTGTTCAATCCGCTTTTGAGAAGCGTGCTCAAATTGGATGATTTGACCAACAGCCGTCCCATGCCGGTCTGAAAAGTAATTTTCTTTGTTGCCGTTCGCAGAAGCGAGTCAGTCATGGAAATATCGCAGGTGTATGAAGTGTTCAGGTCAAAAGTTGGATTCTGGTCCGAAGAATTAGACGGAGGCGCATTCCATTGCGGATTACATGAATAAGTGG
Organism: uncultured Candidatus Saccharibacteria bacterium; assembly: GCA_964360535.1. Classification (GTDB taxonomy): domain Bacteria; phylum Patescibacteriota; class Minisyncoccia; order UBA6257; family 2-01-FULL-56-20; genus JACQKT01. Next base: position 39,956 of record CAYHXB010000002.1, on the reverse strand, counting down.
TGCCCATTTTTGGCACGGAAGATATGCCCCCGATTGTTTCCTCGTAAAATCCCCAGTCCAAGCCGGAACCAATACCCGTGTTCATATGAAACGTCAATACATATTGTCCGTCAGTGCGCTGATTCAATGAAAATGAAGTTGCGTTCAAAGCGTCCTGCGGCGTTGAAATTTTCGGCGCAGGGGATATGGCGGTCGCCGGTTTCGGCTGAAATATTTCCGTTTTTTGAGTTTTTTTCGGCTGTGGCGCCGTAACTGCTTTCAATTTGACGGCGGGAAGCGAGAATTTAACCGAACTGCTTGCTCTAATTCCCGCCTTCGCCGAACTTGTTGCTATTTCTTCAATTGAAGCCGGAACCGGAAAAACCTGAGTTTGAAAAATTTGGATCGGCGCCTGATTAGCCACCGGCGCTTCGTACTGGAATTGAAAAAGAGTTCCAAAAACACCGATGACGGGGGCGATTAAAATAGCCGTAACTTTCTGGGTCGCTATGCTTAGAATATCCAACATGTCTTAATTATAGATAGCCCACTTTTTTTAGCCAAACTTCTTCTTCCCATTCCCAAAGACGTTTTGCGGCCAGAAATCCCTCAAAGTCGCTCTGCCAGTAGGGGAACTCCTCGAATTCAATATCGCCCTTGACCTCCGACCAGTCGTGAACGCAATCTTTCATTTTACTCTTGTTTGAAAATCCGTTTTTAGACCAAAAACTTATTTTTTCCCGGCCACCCTTGGTCCGCCTGGTGGCTCCGCATTTGATGCAGTTCTGATTCTGGTCTATTTTCAGTATCCACCTCGTCTGCAGGTGCTGATATTGGTCCTTGAGCGCGCCCATGTATGCGGCCGTCTGTAGATTGTAATCGCGGTAAATCGCCTGGGATGTTTTTATATCCAGCACGCCGAACTTGCCGTCAATTAGAGCCATTACGTCTATAGTCCCTGCATAGCGGTGTCCAGGATGGAAGACCTGTTTCTCAACGTATTCCGGCGATGTCTGCACGTTTTTAATTTCCAGAAACCTTCGGAAAGCGTCTATGGCCGGTTTTATTTTGTCGTCTACTTCGGGGTTCTGGCCCAAAAGAATTGCTTCGGCGGCTTCATGGACCAGCGTGCCTTCGGCGGCAGATTGCTCGGTTATTTTCTGGCTTGCCTTGAAACTTTCCTGCTCCGCGTAAAAACGATATAAGGCGGGTTTCGCCTTTATGGAAAGAATCCTGGTAACCCTCGGATACCAGATGCCGTCTATGATATAACCGTTGGCTCCCTTATATGCTTCGGGAGTGGAGTAGTAATCAAACATACCTACGATGATATCAGCGAATTGGTGTAATTAACAATATCACCAGCACCCATCATAACGATAACAGGGGATAGGGAATGCAATTTTCCAGATAGAAGTGTCGTCAGGGCTTTCTTTAGATTTTTCGGTTCCTTCATATAAAAGACCAGGCGGCGCGGTTCTGATTTTTGCATTGACTTAACCAGCGCTTCGGAATCGTACTTGTGGTGAGCCTGTCGAACCATTTTGGGACTAATTGACTCCCGGCCGGCGACTTTGTAAATTGGAAGAATTATCGCCGTATCGGCGGCTCCGAATGCGGTTTTAAATTCCTTAAAAAGAAGCTTCAGGCGTTCCGATTGGTGCGGCTGGAAAACGCAGATTATCTGCCGTTCCGGGAATTTTTCCCTGAACGCTTCAAGCGTCGCTTTTATTTCTGTCGGGTGATGGCCGTAGTCGTCGTAAACAAGGGCTTGTAGCTTGGAGTTTGGAACTTGGAACTTGCCTCTATATTCCATTCTCCGCCATGAACCGTTGTATTCCGAAATAGTCGAAAGAAAAACTTTTTCGCTTATTCCGAGAAACTTTGACAAACAAAAGACGGATAATGCATTTGAGATATTATGTTTGCCCGGCAATTTTATATGTTTTTTTATTTTTACAGCTTCTTTGTTTCGGAGTGAATACCATTTGACGCGGACATTGTTGAATTTGCTCGCTTTATCGATTTTCTGACTTAGCGAATGAAGCATCTCATTGTCGCGGTTCAATATCAGCGCGCCACCGTTGCAAGTCCGTGAAAAAAATTTAAGAAAAGATTTTTTTATTTTCTCCGTATTTTTGAAATAGTCCAAATGTTCTCTGTCCAAATTGGTTGTTATGGCAACGGCAGGGGAGTAATTTAAAAAGGCATCCTTATATTCATCCGCTTCAAACACCAGATATTCGCCCCTCCCCGCCCGGAAATTTTTATTTCCGAGTTCTTTTAATCTGGTGCCGATGATTATAGTCGGGTCAAGGCCGGCTTTCATAAGCATAAGTCCGGCCATTGCCGTGGTCGTGCTTTTGCCGTGCATCCCGGAAACGCAGATAGTTTTATAAAATTTAGTCAGCTCCCCGACAGCTTCGGGATATGAGAATACGTGTATGTTCCGGCGTCTGGCCTCCTTGATTTCGGGGTTATTTGGGCTTATGGCATTACTATATATGACAAGGCCGCACCGGGAGGGGAGATTGGCCTTTTTATGGCCTATTTTGGCCTTTATACCTGCCTTTTTGAGTTCCGCTAGAATCGGGTTGGAAGCCACATCGGACCCTGAAACAGACCAGTTTTGAGCCATAAACCACTGGGCCAGAGAGCTTACTCCTATGCCTAAAATGCCCACGAAATGAACCGATCTGGGTTCTATTAAAGAGAATGGTATTTGAGTTAGGGGGGATTGTATTTTAATGAGTTTCTTCATTATCTTATCTGTCGTCCAATATATGTTTTACGACTGATATCTATATCTCAGTCGTAAAACATACCATAGATTTTGCGACCGCATGTCAGTCGCAAAATCTATTTTTACGACAAGCATTATTATATTATCTTCATCGTAAAACATTAAACATATTTTACAACGCAAATAACAAATGTTTGCATCGTAAAATATACTTCCTTTTTATTTATGCTGAGTAATTATATTTTATTTTAGCGTATCAAAGCCAATCCCTGTCTTATTAAATCAGTCACGACTCCAAGCGCCCAAATGGCCAGATTCCCGACGAGCTGAAGAATTTTAACCACTACGGAATAGATGCCGGACAAAAAGCTGTTTTGGAGCAAGCTATTAAGCCATTCGGTGACGTTCATCTGGCTTATTTGGTTTAAATTAACCGGGCCTTGCATAGGCGCCATGTTGATGTATTTGCCAATCTGGCTGTTAAGAGAACTATTTATGTCCTGAGCCCATTTTATTAAGTCGTTGACTGGCTCAGGCAAATTGTTAAAAATGCCGCTGGTGCCGCCCGATGACGGAGGTTGGAATGAAATTTCTGCGCTGGATAATCCGGGCACCAATAAGGCGGCTGCCGCAAAAAAAATAATTAAGTTTTTTCTGATGATTAAACGCATTTCAATTCATTTTTATTTTACGATTTTTTCGAGTTCCTGGCGAGTTACCGCGCGGTCGTCCCAAGGAATCTTTTTTGAGCCGACTATCATCGATTGTTCGGCTCCTTTGCCGGTTATAAGAACAATATCGCCATCTTTGGCAAAGCCGAGCGCCTGTCCTATCCCCTCTCTGCGGTCGGAAACGGCAAACAAATTTTTGTCCCTGATTTTTCCCGATGCTTCAGCCGCGTCTGCGATTTCTTTGATTATTTCTTCAGGATTGTCTTCATAAGGATCAACATTTGTCACCACGACATAGTCGCTTTTTTCCGCGGCGATTTTTCCCATTACCGGTCTTTTTTTCTTGTCGCGGCCGCCTCCTTCCGCGCCGAGAACGACTATTACTTTACCTTTAGATTTTTTTCCGCCAGAGGCGGATCCGCCGTGGGAGGACATTTCTTGCGCGGCATTCAAGGCGGCTGTCATACTCGGACCGTCGTGGGCGTAATCTATAAAGACATCAAAATTCTGCCCTGCTTCTATTTTTTCCATGCGTCCCGGAACAAAAGACAGATTTTTTAATCCCTTTTTAATGAATTCCTTATCAATGCCGAGGGCGTTTGTAACGGCTATTGCAGCCAGAGCATTTGAAACATTGAAGCTGCCCTTGGCGCCGAGCTCGTATTTCTCGCCGTTGACTTCAAAAGAAACGACGCTGTTTTCCGTTTTTACAGAAGTTGCCATGAGGTCGGCTCCTGCCTTGAGGCCATAGGTTATTTTTTTGTCCGCAGGCGGTTTTAGAAAAATATCTTTTTCTTCGTTGTCGGAATTCACCACTATCACTTTCGGAATATTTTTCCCGTTTATAGTTTTGCGAGATTCATTATGAAGTCCTTCGAAAACCTTCAAATGCATTTTTTTGCAGCGCTCAAAATCCCAGTTATGGACGGCGAGCTCTTCCGAATAAAGTGTGGTCAGAACAGCCACATCGTAAAAAATACCCTTATGTCGCCATTGCTCTACGCCTTCCGACGGTGTCTCAATGACGGCATATTTACATCCGGCCTGGACCATTTTTCTCAAAAGTTTCTGAAGAACGAACCTGCCGGGCATGGTCATGTGGTATTCGTTAAGTTTTTCATTGTCGCCAATCCTGAAATTGGCTGTTCCAGTCAGTCCGGCTTTTTCGCCGGCGGCGTTCAAAATGGACCATATAAAGTTCGCGGTACTCGTTTTACCGCGCGTTCCGAGAATACCAATGACAACCATCTTTCTGGAAGGAAAGCCGTAAAGAAAAGCTCCTAGATAAGCCAAAGACCAGTGATAAAAATCGATTATAAAATCCGGCAAAAATAATTTAATGAGTTTTTTCATTTAAATGAATCTTTTAGCAAGGTTGTAGACAAAATAAAACGACTTGTTAAAAACATAATCCCAGCAGCCGGTGTAATTCAATTCTTTTCCGCCGAAACTTTTTTTGAAGGCGGTTATCTTTTCCCAGTTTTTGTTTTCATGGCTTATTCCCCAGAAATCAAAATAACGATAACCTGATTTTTTAGCATCAAGCATTGCCTGCCAGAGAAGATAAGTCGGAGCGTTGAATTTGCCGTAGCCGGCTCTTGAGCCGGCGAAAAGATAAAAGACGCGCTCGCCGAAATAAACGAATATAGCCGCGCTTACCGCAATTCCTTCAACCTCGGCTATTCCTATTTTTGACGAACACTCCCCATCCAGGCGCGCGACTTCTTCATAATAAGACCTGGGATATGCCTTAAGTCCGTGCCGCTTGTTTGTTTCGGAAAATATTTCCCAAAAGACATCAAAACTTTTTTCTTTGTCTTTGCCACCAGCGAATTCAACCATAACTCCCCTTTTTTCTGCCGCGCGGATAGAATAACGCGTATCGTGTTCCATGGCTTCAAGAATTTCTTTTTCGTCTTTGCGCAGGTTTATAATCAAAGTAGTTTTGGGCTGAACCGGTTTTGCTGGACGGAAACCGGCTTCCTTTAAAACATTTCCAATCGGTTTTTTGCAGAATTCCCGGTTCAATGGTTCTATTCTCAAAAAAATCGGTTTCTTTAAATCGCTAATGTTTCGCGCGGCTTTTATGAAATCAATCCAGGAAGCTGCGGTTGCTTCACGCATCACAGGGCCGTGAGGAACATAAAGATAGGTTTTGCCGAACGGCAATTTTTGCTCTATTGCCGAAGCAAAAAGGCCGGAAACATTGAGGCGGAAAACGCGCCGCCCTATTTTTTTTTGTAGTTCGCCCCACTGCCAGCTTTGCAAAAACGATGGTTCGACTTCGCTCACCACGGGCGGACGATTCAAAATTTCACTGTTCCAAAAGTTTTTATCGTCAACCAGAATCATTTGATGGAAGCATATAGCAATGGATTTAGGTCTCCGCCGACAGGCATCGGGCCGCAGGTGGACGGTTTTGTTCCCTCCGGATATCCCGTATGCGCCGGAGTAAGCGTCTGAGAGGCAAATACCGTAAAATGAACGTGAGGACCGGTTGCCCAGCCCGTTTTTCCGACATAACCGATAAGCTGTCCCCGTGCGACTTTTTGGCCGATTGAAACGACTTGAAGCGACATATGACCATATAGAGTCGTTAAGCCGTTATCATGTTTTATTACTATGAATTTTCCGTAAGCGGCGCGCGGACAAAATTTGTCCTGATTACCTACGTTGATTACGGTTCCGTCGGCCGGCGCGAACATCTCGGTGCCGACAGGAGCGGCGATATCAACGCCATTATGCCACTGGCCCTTATAAGTCTTGACAGCAAAAGCAGTTCGTCCGTAACCCTGGGATAAAACTCCTTTCGGCACAGGGTCAAGAAGAACCGATGTGTCGTGAGCCGGCAATAAACTTGGGTCTATGTTTTTCCTTAGTTCCATGCCCATCGTCTCGATTTCGGCATCTATTTTATCCTGCAGTTTCTTCAGCGCGGAAAGCTGTTTCTGGTAAATCGCCTCCTGGTTTTTGGTTTGGACCAGGATTGTTTGCTGTTCTTCTTTCTGGTTGGTTATTATGGTTTTTCTGTTGGACAGATTACTCTGGCGCAACTGCGCTTGGGAAAGTTTGCCGTTTTTTTCCTTTAATGTGTCCTGATATTGGTCGTTCAAAACCGCCAAATTATCCATATCGACTTTCAGCTGGTTATGCATATTGGAAAGAGATTGCGTTTCCAATACGCCGTCGGCCAACGTTTTGCTTTTGAGAAACATTGCCAGGAGGTTCGCGTTTTCATTGTCACTTTTTTGTATATTTAAAATAATCTGGTTTACTGCCGCTTTTTTATCTTTCATAGAGTTCTGGATGTCCGTCAAGTCGTAGCTGAGAGAATCCACTTCAAGATTGAGTTTTTGTATGGAAAGTGTATCTTCTTTTATGCTCAAATTAAGCTGATTTATGGTGCTTTGATACGCATTTACCTGCTTTTGGAGTGTTTGGCGTTCGCCCTGTGTTTGCGAGAGATTTTTCTGCGCTTCCTGAAGCTGTGCGCTTATAGTTTGCAGTTCCTGTGTTTTTTGCTGTATCTTTGACTGCAAGTCCTCCTTACTGGAAGCTAGCTGGCCGAAAACTTTCTGGGAAGCCATCCCGGATGCCAGCAGGAAAACAAAGAAAATTGCAGATAATTTTTTAAATTTCATGTTATTTATTGGCTACGAATTTACAGATTTTTACGAATATACGAATGTATTCGCTTAAATTCATTACCTTGGATTTGTTAAAAGATTCGTACATTTGTAATTATTCGTAAATTCGTAATCTATTGAAGCGAACTTATTTTAGAAAGACCGGTTTTAACGCGCTTTTCTGTTTCTTTCTTGCCGAGAATTTCCATTATCACCATGGGGTCAGGCGAGGCCTGTTTGCCGGAAACAGCGACTCTTAACGGCCAGAAAACTCCTCCTCTGCCGTATTTTTCGGCATGCTCGCTAAGCGCGCCGGCAATAGTTTCCTTTTTGAAATCATCTTCGGAAATCAAGTTCAGTATTTTTTCCGATTCCAACAATGAGTCCTTAATATTTTGCGGCAGTTCTTCTTTCCAAACAAGGAGCTTCGGGTCGTAATCCGGCAATTCAAAAAAGAAATCGGCCAGTTCGAGGAAATCTTTAAGGGTTTTTACGCGTTCCCGTTCGGCCTCGACAACTTTTTCAACGAATTCCGGCGAAGCGGAAATATTTTTTTCTTTCAAAAACGGCCCGAGGAGCGCGACGATTTCGTAGCCCGACATTCCTTTTATTTTTTGCGCGTTGAGCCAGTCCAGTTTTTCGACATTGAAGACGGCGCCGGCTTTCTGAACGCGCTTTATATCGAATTCCTTAACTATCTCTTCAATATCAAGTATTTCCTTGTCGCCTTTCGGATGCCATCCTAAAAGCGCAAGAAAATTTATTATTGCTTCAGGAAGATAGCCTTGTGCCCTGTAGTCGCTTACGGACGATTCAAGATAGCGTTTGGACATTTTGCTTCTGTCTGGATTAAGAATAAGCGGTACGTGCGCGTATTTTAATTCGCGGAAGCCGAGCGCGCGCTGGAGCAATATTTGCTTCGGAGTGTTGGACAGATGCTCTTCTGCGCGTATGATGTGCGTTATTTGCATTAGTTCGTCGTCGACGATGGCGCCAAAATTGTATAACGGTTCACTGACGCTTTTGGCGATTACGATATCGCCCATGAGCGAAGCGTCGAACTTAATTTTGCCGCGTACCATGTCGTTGAAATCCACTTCTGAATCAGGCACTAAAAATCTGATAACCGATGTCCCCTCTTCTTTTCTTTTGCTTTCTAATTCTTCTTTTGAAAGATTTCGGCAGCGTCCGGTGTATTTCGCTGGCAATCCTTGAGTCAGCATCGTTTGCCTGTCTATCTCAAGTTGGTCTTTGGAACAAAAACAATAATAAGCCATCCCCTTTTCAATTAGCTCTCCCAGATATTTTTTGTAATTTTCTTTCCTTTCAGACTGGCGGTACGGAGCGAACGGCCCTCCTTTGTCCGGGCCTTCGTCCCAATCCAGGCCGAGCCACTTGAAATTTTCAAGAATATCTTTTTCGTATTCCGGCTTGGAGCGTTCCGTGTCGGTGTCTTCTATCCTCAAAACGAAAACGCCTCCGTGCTGGCGGGCAAAAAGCCAGTTAAAAAGGGCTGTTCTTACGGAACCTATGTGCAGAAAACCTGTCGGCGATGGAGCAAAACGCACGCGCACTTTTTCTGTTTTAGCGGCTATCATGTCTCAATTTTGCCATATTTTACGGCAAAAATCCAGAATAATACCAATATACAAATGGTACTTAATGACACGAATGGATACAAATATTTATATTCGTATCATTTGCATCATTTGCATGCATTCGTATATTGGTATTACATCTTTGCGAGCCGGAGAATTTCTTCCGCTATTACCTGTGTCGCCTGCGGTTTGAAAAAATTGCCGGATGCCAAACTCATTTTTGAAAGAAGTTCCTTATTTTTAAGCATATTTTTTATTTCGTTTAGGAATATTCCCGGCAGAAGGTTTGTTTCCTCTATTACTTTGGCGGCTCCGGCTTTTTCCAATTCATATGCGTTGAACTTTTGGTGGTTATTCGCCGATTCGGCGAGAGGAATGAGGATCATCGGTTTTGAAAATGCCGTCATTTCAAAAATATTGCTGCCCGATCTGGCTACTACCAGGTCGGCTGCCGACAATGCCGATTTTAATTCTCTTGAGTCAAAATACGGAACGGGACGGTAACTATTTTTCCCTTCCGCATTTTTCATAAGTTCTGGAAAATCGGACTTGGACATATTGTTTATTTCCTCGAAATTGCCGATACCGGTCTGGTGCAAAACCTGCGTGTCCTTAGTCAGTTCTTTGAGGTCGGTAAGAACCATATCATTCAAATGTTTGGCCCCTTGGGAGCCGCCCCAGAAAAGGATAACCGGCTGATTGGGATCAAACCCGAATTCTTCCTTGGCAGCTTCCCGCGTTGGCCTGTTTTCCATCAATGCTTCCCTTATGGGGCTTCCGACGCATGCGGATTTTTTTGGGTCGAAATAATCAAGCGCTTTTTCAAAGCTGACTGCGATTCTTCTGGCGAAGTGCGCTGAAAAAAGATTATTCAATCCCGGCTGGGCGTCCGATTCGTGAATTAAAACCGGAATTCTGTAAAACCATGCTGCCAGAACAACGGGGAAAGCGCCGGTGCCGCCCTTGGAAAACAAAGCGTCTGGCATGAAAAAATAAAGCTTGAAAAGCGCCTGAAAAAACCCGATGAAGATTTTCGGTATGTCTATTATATTCAAAAACGAAAAATAGCGCCTGATTTTTCCGGACATTACTTTGCTGATTTTGACGCCGGCTTCCTCGAGAACCGGTTCGAACATTTCGGCCGAGCCGAAATATCTTATTTGCATAAGGAGTTTCCGCTCTATGGAAATATGTTCCAGTTTTTCGGCAACTGCTACCAGAGGATAAATGTGTCCACCGCTCCCTCCTCCAGTCAGCGCGATTCTCAAGGTTTTCATTGATAAAGTATTTTATCTTATGTTAGCAAATTATCTTTTTCCATCAAACATTGGCTTTATCCGTATTTCGTAATGTTTATGGCCATTCCGCTAAGCGTCATAAAAACCGCCAAAGCCGTACCTCCATAACTTATAAACGGCAAAGGCACTCCGGTTAGTGGCATAAGCCCGGAAATGGCACCCATGTTGACCAGCGACTGGAAGGCCACCAAGCTCCCAAAACCAACAAGAATCAATTGTCCGAACTTATCGCGCGTATTTCTTGCCAGCCAGAAAAGCCGGAAAACAAGAAGTCCGAAGAGTATTACAAGGACGCCTGAACCGATGAACCCAAGTTCCTCGCCGACGACAGCGAAGATGGAATCGTCAATCGGCGCGGGCAGATAATTACTCTTGCTTGCGGAACGCCCGTACCCAACGCCCCAGACGCCGCCTGAACCTATCGCGTTGAGCGCCTGGTTTATTTGATAAGAAGTATGCGAAATATCATTTTGCGGATTAAAAAAAGTAGTTATTCTTTGAAGACGGTACGGTGTCAGCCAGATTATCAAACTCAGCGCGGCAAGTCCGGCAAAAACCACTATGCCTATATGAGCGATTCTTGCGCCGCTTATAAAATACATAATCATTCCAGCCCCCATAAGTATGAGCACGGTGCTGGTGGCCGGCTGGAAAAGAAGAAGTGTCCCGATAAATCCGGAAATAAGAACGAAAGGCAAAAAGCCCGTCCAGAAATCACTGCCTCTGTTCATTTTGACATTACTCAACCAGGCGGCCAGATAAAGTATGAAAGTCAACTTCACTATTTCTGCCGGCTGGAAAGAAATGGGGCCGATTTTAAGCCATCTCGAAGCTCCTCCGGACGTAATCCCCGCCGTTGTGAAAACCAAAGCCAGAAGAATGATGCTCAATATGAGAAGCGCGAAAGACGCCGGCCTGTAATTTTTGTAAGGAATAAAATAGGCAACGAGAAAACCCATCAGCCCTAGCGACAGGCCGAAAAGAATCTGGTGCTTGAGAAAATAATAGCTATCGTTGAATTTTATTTTGCCTAATTCCGAAGAAGCGCTGGCCAATATGACAAGACCCGCGACAACCATTATGAAAATAAGACCCATCAGGAAATAATCCGGCTTGTGGCTTTTTTTTGAAAACATTGGATTATGCCAGTAAGTGCCTTAGCGCCTTTCCGGAGCCGACACTCTCGAAAATTCCTTCTCTCACGGCGATTTTGCCGTTGACTATGGTAAATTTTATTTCTATATTTTTTCCGCCGAAGGCGCCCGCCTGCCGGACGGGCAGGGATCCGCCTCTGACGGAAAACAGAACCAGGTCCGCGAAATTGCCTTCTTTGAGTTCTCCCCTGCCCTGTATGCCGAATTTTTTAGCTGGCGCGGCGGTAATTTTCCTGACGGCTTCGCCGAGCGGCATCAAATTTTCGTTTTCGGCGAGCGAAAGGAATTTGGTGAACGTTGAAGTCGACCGTTCGGATTTTACGGCTTTGTCGATGCTTTTATCGGACGAACTCGCGGCGTTGGAAGCTATAAGCGAGCGCGGGTGCGAAAGCGCCGCCTTAATCAGTTTCGCGTTTATGTTTTTGTAAAAAATAACAGCCCTCAGTTTTGTCGTTACCATCAGTTGGAGTAGGGCTTTATTGGTATCCTTCATTCCATAAATCGATTTGAGTTCCTTGAGCGAATGTCCGACGACTGCTTCGTTTCTAGTCGCCTTGGAAACGATAAAGTTTTCCGGCGCGATAGATGGCATTTCTTTGAGTATCTTCGAACTTTGCCATTCATCTTTCAGCGAAACACTCATGGCTTCCAAATTTTCCTTCTGCGCCCATTCTGGCAAAAAAGTATAAAGCGGGACTATTGTTGAATCGAACGGATAAACGTCGAAATGAAAATCCCCGCCAGCCGGCAGATTGGAGAATTTTTCCAGAGCTTTTTCGTATTCTTTTTCTTCGCCTAAACGCGGCATGAAATGGCTGATGAGCGTTTTCACTCCGGTTTCCGAAGATATTTTTAAAGTTTCTTCCACTGATTCCCGCAGTCCCTCGCCTCCTTTTCTTAAATGCGTAGAATACACTCCGCGGAAATTTTTTACAGTTTTGATTAAAGTTTTCAGTTCCTGATAAGACGCGTTCTGGCTATGTATATATTCAAGACCGGTCGAAAGCCCAAATCCTCCTTCCAGCAAAGCTCTATTGAGCGTTTCTGTAAAAACTTTGATTTCGTTTTTAGTGAGAGCTCTCTGTGATTCTCCTGTGAACGATCTTCTTATGGTCGAATGGCCTATCATCGTTCCAAAATTTACTCCAAGGCGGCGCTTCTCGAGTATGGACAAATATTCTTTTACGGAATTCCAGTCAACATTCATTTGGTTGATGTCTGTCCATTTCCGTATCGATTCCAAACTGCCGTAAATGAGCGGGGCGAGCGACGAACCGCATTGTCCTCCGATTATAGTAGTCACTCCCTGTTTCAGAAAATCCTCCTGGGACGGGTCGTCGAAAAGCGTCAGATAATGGTCGGAGTCCGTGTTTACATCTATGAATCCCGGGCTTGCGTAAGCGCCCTGCCCGTCTATCGTTTCATCTGCGCCTTTGGATGAAAAGTTTCCAAATGCGGAAATTTTGTCTCCGCTTATGAAAATATCCGTATGCTCGGGAAATTTGCGGGTTGAACCGATTGGCTGGACGTTTTTTATCAAAAGGGTCATTTGAGTTTAATTATAATCGTTGTCATTTAGCATGACAACGATTCAATTGGTTCGCTCGGCCGATATAAAAGCAAGCTTTTACCTCAGCCTCGCTGCCAATTGTAAACTTTGTGGCTACTACTATTGCGGTGGCGGCTGTTTTTCAGTAAAAATCACGAGTTTATTGCCGTTTACTGATGCCGTAATCATGCCGTTTTGGTCTGTCCTGAAAACCGCAGCCAAGGCTGAGAGCTTTTTAAGCGTTTCCGGCGTCGGATGACCGTAATTGTTGCGGGCGCCGACCCCTATTACAGCGACTTTCGGACTTACTGTTTTCAAAAACGCGGCTGAAGAAGAATATTTGGAGCCGTGGTGCGCGACTTTCAGTATGTCCGCGCGAATATCAAAATTGGAAGAAAGATAATTTTCGGTTATGGAATCTATATCTGCTGTAAATAAAGCTTTTATACCCCCGGATTCCACAAGTTCAACAAGGCCTGTGTCGTTCAGCTCGGCGCTTTGCGACAAACCGGCATTCGGAGAGAGAAAATCTATCTTACCTGTCCTATATTTTATCCGGTCGCCAGCGCCAAATTTTACCAACGGAATATTGTTCTTCTTTATTTTGCCAATCAAGTCAGGCCATTCCTGAACATTGGCGCTATCGGAGCGGCCGTTATAAATAAATGCGCCGAAACGATATCTGTCTGTCAGATATCGGAAACCGTTGAAATGGTCCAATTGCGGATGTGAAATAACGGCCAGGTCTATGTATTTGTCGGCAAGCTGCGGAATTTTTTCCAGTTGTCCCAGTATCTTTGAATCAGGCCCTGCGTCCGTAAGGATTTTCACGTTGCCCGGAAAAATAATCAGTTCGGCGTCGCCCTGTCCGACATCCAGAAAATAAATCCTGGCTTCACCGGAAATTTTTCCGTAAACGACCTGTTTCCAAACGAATAAATCGACGACTATTGAAAAAATAAAAAACAAGATAACGAAACTATTCAATCCAGATTTTTTTTCGGCATATTGGAGCATTGATAAGATAAATTATAACAATTTACTCACTCGACTTCCGCCCTTATGAAAAATAAAGACAATCAGAGCAAGATAATAAACGCCGAAGAAAATCCATGAGTGCGTTCCGGATAAAACCGGCATGCTCCAACCGGCGAACGATTTTATGACCCAGAGTTCGTATTTCAATAGAATATTTTCAAAAAACGAAATAACGAAGCCTGAATAGTAAAACAACGAGCCGAAAAATGCCAAAAGGAAACCCAAGAGCATGGTCATGGGCACAAATTCCAGAATTAAAATATTGGCTATGATGCTCGTCAGTGAGAAATTGCCAAAGGTCTGGATTAAAATTGGAGCCACCGCGAGTTGGGCCGAGAGAGTCGTTACGGCGTTTTCACGCCATGATATGAAACTTCCTAAATCTTCTTCCATCCGGATGAAATTTTTTATCGCCGGGCCGATATAAACTATTCCCATCAAACTTAAGAATGAAAGTTGGAATCCTACATCAAAAATAGCGCCAGGGTCTGCCAAAACCATAATTGTCGCAGTAAGAACTATGGCGTTCCGCATGCCATGCTGCCTCCCGGCTTCTTTGGCAACAAGAGCAAGGAAGCCCATTATTGCGGCCCTTAAAACCGAAGCTTCGGCGCCGACCATTAATATGAATAAAAGAATCGTTAAACTGGTCATCCAGAAAGTAGTCCGGCGCGACAGCCAATATCCGAAAATTCCGGCAACCACGATAACAAGTATTGTTATGTTATATCCGGAAAGCGCAACCAAATGAGTTGTTCCGCTTAACGACATTTCTTTCTTGAATTCGTCCGTGAAATCCCCGCGCCAGCCGAGCGTAAGCCCGCTCAAAAGCGCCGCCGAATCGCTCGGCAGGAATTTTTTGAACTGCGAAATCATCGATTTTTTGAAACCAACCAAATTTTCTTTCAGCCAAAAGCCCTGGTGGCTGGCTACTATTTTCAATTCCGGAAAAAGGGAAACCGGATTCTGTATTTTTGAAGCGGCCGGCATTATTTCTCCGGTTGCCTCAATAGCGTCGCCGTAATTTATTTCCGGCGACAAAGGAACGATAACCGATATTTTTCCGGCGAGCGGCGGCTTAAGTTCAAGGTTTATTCTTTGGTATTTTTCACTGAGCTTTGGTTCTCCCGAAACCAGCCCTGAAAATTTCGTCTTCTCTCCGAAAGTCATCTTCTGCCCGGCTTCCTTGGCATTAAAGAAAAATCCGTAATAAAAAATTCCGAAAATGAATATGAAAACGAAGAAAATAGCCGTACTTCGCGGGTATTTCCCCATGACTGCAAAAACCGAAACTAATGCAATAAAAAATAAAACCGTCCAGATAACGGTTAAATCCAATCCGGCAGATGTTATTCCCGAAAGAAACGACAGCGCTCCATAAAAAGCGATGTTTGAAATAGACATTTGGTTAGAATTTTTAATTTCTAATTGACCTAATTACTAATCAATAACCAATGATAGAATTTTTAAATTTGGTCATTTGGTTTTTTGGATTTGATTAGAAATTAGATATTAGGAATTTGTTCGCAATCTATTTCCTGAACTCCTTTATCTTCTCGTGATGACCAGAAATCAATATTTTCGGCACGCGCCAGGACTTTGTTCCCTTTTGGGGAACAAAGTCTGCCGGTCTTGTATAGGCGGGATATGAACCCTTTATTTCTTCAAGCGATTCAATTTTGCCGAGAAATCCGGGCAGGAATCTGCTGACAGTTTCAACGAGAACCATAGAAGCCAGCTCTCCGCCGTTCAAAACATAATCGCCTATTGAAATTTCCTCGTCGGCTATATGTTTTGCAACCCTCTCGTCCACGCCTTCATAGCGTCCGCAGATAAGAATAAGCGCGTCGTATTTGGAAAGCCGTTTGGCGGTTTTTGCATCCAGTTTCTTCCCGCGCGTGGAAAAAAGAATTATTCTTGTTTTCAGCGATTTTTTTCTTGCTGCTTGATTCTTGATACTTGATACTGCTTTATAAATCGGCTCCACGGAAAGAACCATTCCCGGTCCCCCGCCGTAAGGCTTGTCGTCAACTTTATTGTGCCTGTTTTTTGAATATTTCCTTATATCGTGCGCGTTGATTTTGATAATCCCGTTTTTTATACCGCGCTTAATTAGAGATTCGTTCAAATAAGAATCAAAGATGTCCGGGAAAATAGTCAGTACGTCAAACCTCATTTAATTTCCTCAAGGTCTTTCTTAAGCGATTCCTGTATTGCCTCGCGTAGCTCTTCTATGTCCACCTTCGGTTTATTATCGGAGTGCTGTTTTTGTCTTTCAGGCCTTTCCGCTTTTTCTTTATCGTGGCGAGCTTGTTCTTCCGTAGGTTTCAATTCGGAAAGCGACATCTTTTTATTTTCCATTGGCATGCCAGAAGGCATTTCTTCCATTCGTTTTACCGGCCGTTCTGGGACCTGGTGCGGTTTTTTGAATTCAAATTCTATACCGAGATTGGCCAGGTCGTATGAAAACTCATCGGATGGCTTTCCGCTCTTACTCATGCTTCCGGCGGCCGGCTGGACTCTCCCGGATTGCACTTTCTCAAAGCAATCTTCGCAGTAAACCGGCCTGCCTTTGGCGGGTTCGAACGGAACCATGGTTTCTTTGCCGCAATTAGAGCAGACGGCCTTAAACATCTTGGCTCCGGTTGGCTCATTCATCATTCCGCTCCAGCGGTTTATGGCAGATTCCACGGCAGCGGTCGGGTTTGAATAAAGTTTTCTCGATGTCTGGATTATTTCATCTTTCATTTCTTCCGATGATTCAACATTGAATGGCGGCAGAGTGCCTGCCGAAAAGGGCCGGCAGGTTATGCCGTCCACCATCAGTTTTAGATAAATGGAATGATTAGGCAGATTGACCATGTCCTGAATTACGAATTCCGGCTCAAACTCGTTTTCTATGAACTCGGCATCGGCGGCGCCAATTCTGAAAACCATCATTGTTCCGACGTTGCCGAAAACGGCGTCGCGGACTTTGGTGGAAACATCGGTTACCAACTGGCCGATATATTGATGCGCGACTATAAGATTAAGCCGGTATTTCCGCGCTTCGGAAAGTATTCCGGCGAAAGAATCCGTGGCGAAATTCTGGAATTCGTCGACATAAAGATAAAAGTCGGCGCGGTCGTCTTCCGGAATCCTTACGCGTTCCATAGCGGCAAGCTGTATCTTGGTAATTATCATCGCGCCCAGAAGCGCCGAATTGTCCTCCCCTATTCTACCCTTGGAAACGTTCACCAAGAGAATTTTTCTGGAGTTCATTACGTCGTAAATATCCACCGTGCTTTTTTCCTGGCCGACGATGTTCCGCATCATGGCCGTGGAAAGGAACTGTCCGACTTTGTTCTGGATAGGCGCGATGGCCTCGTTCCTGAACTGGTCGCGCCACTGCTCGTATTCGTTCACCCAAAAAGCTTTGATTACCGGATCTTTGACGTTGGCGACAATTTTCTGGCGATAATCCTTGTCGACGAGAATTCTGTTTATGCCGAGAAGCGTAGTGCCTGGATTTTCCAGAAGCGCCAAAACAGCATTGTTCAATATGTATTCCATTCTGGCCGACCAGACGTTGGACCAGATTTTCGTGAAAATGCCCATCAGGCCGGAAGCGACCAAATGCTTATATTTGGAATCGGGCAGTTCAAGGATGTTGAAACCGATATGATATTCCGGGTCGGCAGGATTGAAATAGATTACGTCCTTCAAGCGCTCCCTTGGGATTTTATCCAGAAGCCCCTCAACGAATTCGCCGTGCGGATCTATAACACAAACGCCTTCACCGTTTGCGATATCCTGAACGACGAAATTATTGAGAAGCGCCGTTTTACCCACGCCGGTTTTACCGAGTACATACATGTGCTGGCGGCGGTCTTTCCGCTTGATGCCGAAAAGCCGGTTCGCGTTCCGGAAATCCGTGCGGGCGAAATAAACAACGTCTTTTTGCTTGTCTATGGGAAGGGGCAATGACATTTGAAAAACTATACCATTTAATTGGTGAAAAGTTAAGGTTCTACTTGGTTAAATGACTTCCTGAAGCCAGCATTTTTTGCAGAGAATTCTCGGATAATTCTGCTCTGTATGCGGAGTTTCAAATTCGGCGCCGCATTTGCCGCAGGAACGCTTGATCAACTTGAATTCTTTTACCCAGTCATCAAATTTTTTGCCTACTCTGCAGAACGGGCATATGCGTGGCAGAGGCAAATTCATTCTTCGCAGAAAATCTAACTCCATTCTAGTGATTCTGAAACCGCGGCTGCAATCCGGGCAAGCAATCACTTCTTTCAGGATTTCATCATCAGCGTCTTTTATGTGGTCAGGCAATTCGTCCGCTTTTTTGGTTATTTCATATGTTTTTTTGTCTTCTTTGAGCCATCGCCACCCCTTTGTTTCGATTTCCTCTTTGCCCAGGGGAAAAAATTTGTCGGCGATTGTTTCGTTATAAGCAAAAGGGCTGATTTCTGCCGGAAAAAATTCTCCATATCTGTAAACATTTCCCATTTTATCCATGTACGGCATTTCATTCATATGCGCGATTATTTTTTCGCGCAGTTTAAGATATTCCTCCTCGGTATATCTTTTGTTCAAAATGCAGTAATTGCCCTTTTTTATGGATACGCACCCGAAGTGATGCGAACCGGTTGAAAGTTTGCAATATTCTATATCTATGGAACCAAGGCCTGATTCATTGGAAAATCTTGCGTCGGAAACATTCTCCCCGACATTGCAGCATTCGTAAGAGCGGGACATATTATATCCCCAACTGGAAACATCATAACTGTCTTTTATCGGCGGCTGATACATCATCGCAAGATATTTGCCGTCCTCTACTCCCGATACCTCGAAACTTTCTTTGCAATTTTTGGATTCGTATATGCGGTTGCCGTTCGAATTGGTGTTGAATCTTTCGTAAATCGGGCACGGCGAAAATTTTTTCCAGTGTTCTTCTGCCAATTTTTTGATTTCCTGATAAGTTTTATATGAGCCCAAATCCCATTTTTTGATTTCACTGAAATAATCTTCTTTGGAATACGGCTTATTGAAAATATGATATTTCTTATTGCGGAGATTGGCGCAAGCGAAACAATTCTGGCAATTGTACGAATCTCTCATGAAAAAACAGTTAATCGATTCGTTAATTTCGTAGGAACTGACGGAATTCATTGTTTTATAGGCGTGCATCAGATCATAAGACAGCTCGCATAGTATTAAATTTGAGGAGTCCAATAATGATTTGCTGTTAAAAACAAAAAAGCCGTAAGCGGAATCCTCCACGTAATCAACATGAAAAAGCAGATAACAATTTTTAAGATGGCCGGCGTGATTGGTATAAGGAGACGTTTCCATGGTCGGAATGTCTATGGAAATTCCCAAAAGCGGAGTTTTCATCCATAGTTCTTTATATTGCTCAAAAAACGGACGCGAAAAATCATAGTCCCTGCCATATTCAAACACATCCCAATTATCCGACCACCAGCATCTTGAACAGTAGACGACATAAGGAGAATCAGGTCTATACATTGAAATAAAATCCTTCTTGCACAAATCGCAAGGACGCTTGTAAAGTTTTAAAATATTGAAAAAGGCCAAACGCCTCTGAAAACGGCAATCAGGGCAGAAAGTCGGCGGCGGGACTTTGATCTTCTCGTAAAAAGAAAAATCTTCCGGCTCAATGACGAAATCTTTTTTGCAGTTTTGGCAGTTTTTCGTTTCCTGGTTCATGCTACTTCAGAATTATAACACTGCTCGCAATAGACGATTTCTCCGCCATCGGGAATATGGGTAGTTAAAAATTCATTCGGACATTGTCCGTCAGGATGATTATTATGCTTGTCAAAGTTTTTATAGATAACGTAATCGCACATGCACTGCATGGGATACCATTTCATCGGCGGCATAAACTTTTCAACTCTCTCCCGAAGCCGGCACTCGTGGCATATTCGCGGTAGCGGCATGTTGACCAGTTTATAAAATTGGAATTCCATCGGTATTATACGGTACGCCCTCTGGCATTTCATGCAGCCGACAATTTCTTTGCATATTGCGTCAGTGGTATCAGTAAGAGAATCCGGCAAATCGGCGGCTTTTATTGTGGTCTGAAATTCTCGTGGATTAGGTTCCCGCCAGTTAAATCCGAGTGAAAGTGCTTTTTCTTTTTCCATAGGGAGACATTGGTCGACAATTGTTTCGTTTATAGCAAATGCAGAAAATTCGCTTGGAAAAAACTCGCCGTATCGATAAATATTTCCCCGTTTGTCGGTGTAGGGTATTTCATTCATATGTTTTATGATTCGCTCCCTGAGCGAAAAATATTCTTCCTTTGAATATTGCTTGTTAAAAATACAATATTGTTTTTTCTTAAGGCCGAAACATCCGAAACAGTCGGAGCTTGACCGGCAATGCGCGGAATATTCCATATTTTGGGATGACGGCCAACATTCATAGCAGAACTTCAGATTTTTCACGCCATCGCCCACAATCAAAGATTCATATATCATCTGCGCGCCTTCGCCCCATGAACAATAATCGTAGCAATCGGCCACTTTGTCGAAAAGATTAAATGAGTATTTGACGTTTTCCGCACCTCCAATGTGGTACGATTGATGCACATTTTTAGAATTAAAGATAAATTCCCCATCCACATTTACATTCATAATACTGCGCATATATTTTACCGGAAATTGTTCCCAAAACTTATATGCCTCATCGCGAGCTTTCATAAGTCCCGAATAGGTATCAAGCCTCATTTCCTCCAGTTTTTTCTTGTAATCTTCTTTTGAGTATGGCTGGTTAAAAATATGATATTGTTTGCTTTTTAGATTTACGCAGCCGAAACAGTCGGAAAGATCGCTGCAATTTCTGGAAAACCAGACATTTTGGGAATCGTCCGTTTCCGTAGACCAAAAGGTTTTATAGCAGGCAGACGCAGAAAACAATTCATAGCAAAGCTCCAAATGATCTGCCTGCTTGCAATCAAATGAGTTTTTAGAATCGGAAAAACTTACGCAATACGCCGAATCTTCGTTGCGGCTGCCATTGAAGCATAGATAACAGTTCTTGAAATCAGTGGCATTATTTGAATAGTCGCTGTTCACCATCCGGAGGACAGACATAGCGTCCCATGGCACATCACGCATCAATTCCCTAAATTGTTCAAAGAAAGATCGGGAAAAATCATAGTCACGGCCGTATTCCATAGCATCCCAATTATCGGATAACCAATACTGGTCCTCGTAAACCTTAAGTCCCGCCTCCGGAGGATACATTGAAAAAATTTCCTTGCCTGAATGAGCATCTTTGCCGCGAAAAAGTTTTTCCTGATTTCTAAAAGACAGGCGCCTTATCATCCGGCAATCAGGACACCATGTCGGCGGCGGAACATCAATTTTTTTGTAGAAATCAAAATCTTGAGCGTCTATTGTGAACGAAGCTTTACAATTCTGACATACTTTGTTTTCTGGGATAGCCATGTATATTAAAATATGTAGAGCGAAATCCCGAGTATGTCGAGGGGCTCCGGCTCAATGACGAAATCTTTTTTGCAGTTCTGACAATTTCTAGTTTCTTGGTTCATTTT
>CAYHXB010000002.1:0-18627 GCA_964360535.1 uncultured Candidatus Saccharibacteria bacterium | reverse complement strand
TTGCCGACATTCGCGAAATCGCCGAAAGTGCCTTTTATTTCTTCTTCATATTCTTCCCAAAGCGGCAAAGCCCAGAGGTAATCCCCTGTTTTTTCTCCGGCATCAATAAGCCGATTTTCTATTTTGGAATCCGTGGAGAAAATTGCCGAAGCGCGCTGGCCCAAAGCCGACACAGCCGCTCCGGTCAGCGTGGCGATATCAATCACAAGTTCCGGCTTATACTTTTTTGAATATTCAAGCGCATCTGCGAGAATTACCCGTCCCTCGGCGTCGGTATCCAAAACTTCTATAGTTTTTCCATTCATTGTTTTCAATAAATCCCCCGGGTGATAGCTTGAGCCGGAAGGCATATTTTCCACAGCCGGTACCAGACCAACGATATTCTTTTTGACTTTGAGGCGCGCCAAAGCGGCTATGGTGTGCATTACGGCCGCTCCGCCCGACATATCCATGTGCATTTCGTAAATATAGGAACTCGGCTTCAAATTCAGGCCGCCAGTGTCGAAAGTAACTCCTTTTCCGACAAGAACAATTGGCTTCTCATTCTTCTTCCCTTTCATATACTCCATTATTATGAAACGCGGGCGTTCGGCTGAGCCCTTGGAAACACCTATAACACCGCCCATTTTCAATTTTTTAATTTCGGTTTCCTTTAAGATTTTTACTTTAAAGCCTGTCTGTCTGCCGCTTTTTACCGCTGCTTCTGCGAGTTTTTGCGGAGTCATGTCTCCGCCAGGAGTATTAGACAGCGTTCTAGCTTTATTTATTTCCTCGCCGATAATTATGCCGGCGTTTATGGCCTTGGTCAGAGATTCTTTTTTATTACCGATGATAAAAATACGTTCGACGAAATTCCATCCTTCCTTAGGAGTTGTTTTATAGCCGTTGAACTCCAAGTTGGCCAGTTCAAATTGCGTTGCCATAAGTTCGGCTATATCGTCCTCTTTTGAGCCGATGACCAGGAAGTCGTCAAGATTGACAGCGAGTTCTTTTATTTTTTCCTTGCGCGCAAGCGAGATTATCCGCCGCATAGAAATGATTATTTTTCTCAGTGGAGTTTTTTTACCTTCCTTTGCGTAAACAATTACAGCTTTTCTTCCGGAAGGCATAAGGAATGAACGGCAAAATTCATCATCGCCATTTTTATCTAGAAAAAGCCGGATATAATCCTTGTCTTCTTTTGAAAGCAGTTTGAAAAAATCATGTTCTTTGGCTTCCGCCTTGTTTTTAAGGAAAAATATCGGAACCGAAGAACTCTTTGTTTTTTGAGCTAATTGTATGTTCATTGTTGAAATTTATATGTATTTATTCTATAATGAAATCACAAAAATTCAAATGGCTAGCGTCCTACAAACAATTTTCTATTTCGTGGTCTGGTTCCTTATACCGCTTATTTTGCTTGTTCTAATCTGGCTCATAAAATCGATGTCTGAAAAAACAGAAGAGAAAAGGCATCGTTCGGCAATGAGGTCTGGCTACTGGGCCGGAATAATGCTTTTCATAATAATGCTCATTTACCAGATAAGCATTTTCCTGAAAACCGGTTTTCCGAGGAACGAAATTTATCAGGGGTTTAGTTTAACCCTGTCTCTAACCAGCGCTTTTGTGATTTTCGTGCTTTTTCTCGGCGGTAAAAAAATTACCCCTCCGGTGATTTCAGGCCTGCTCGTGCTCATTTTCACATTCATCACATTTTCGGCGCTGGTTCACTATCTTTTCGTCAGAACGTATAACGATATTCTTCTTTCCGCGATTCTCGGAGGAGTTTTCGGATTTTTGACTCACTTCGCCGCGTCCCCCACTTCGCTTAAGGAATTTTTGAAAGGCAAAAACTTCTGATTATATCAACGGTTCTGGTTCGCCATTTCCCTTTTCTGCAACTGGCGCCGATGATTCCGTTACTCCCTTCCCCTTGCCTTCTATAATCGCTTTTTCCTGAGCCGAGCGGATAATTGAAAATTCTTCTTCTGCGATGAGTTTTTTAGCGTCATCCACTGGAATAGCATACTTGGCGCGCGATTGTTCCAGTATGCGTTCACGATATGACGGATGCGGCGCTGGCAACACTTTAAGTGTTTCCGCCGAAAACGGGTCGGATGTCTCGCCGTCAATCGTTTCTTTTATGTAAAATTCCTGAACTCCTAGGTTTATCATGTCTTTGATGTCAAAAACCGGGGCCATTTCCGGCTTTAATTTAACGGCATCTTCTCCGCCGACGCGGAACACGACAATCGTTCCGGCATTGCCGAGCGCGGTTGACTGCATTCTGTCTGTAAGCTGGCCGAAATACTGGTGGGCAATGGTGATGCAAAGCCCGTATTTGCGGGATTCCGTAAGCAGATTCTCGAACGTGTCGGTTACGACGTTATGGAACTCATCAACGTAAAGATAAAAATCCTGGCGGTCTTCCTGTTTCTGTCTGACCCGCGCCATTCCCGCCTGTTTTATTTTTGTCAGGAACATCGAGCCAAAAAAACTGGAGTTTTCTTCGCCCAATCTTCCCTTGGAGAGATTGATAAGGATTATCTTTTTTTGATTCATCAGCGTTTCCACGTCAATCTTATTCCCCTTCTGTCCGAATATGTTCCGGAGAAGCGGATTGGAAAGAAATTGGCCGAGCTTGTTAACCAATGGAATAATGGCGTCGGTGTCGAATTTTTCCGACCAATCGGCGAATTCAATCGCCCAGAAGCGACGTACCATATCGTCTTCTATATACTCAATCACTTTCTGCCTGTAATTCCTGTCGGTAAGAAGTGAAATCATTCCGCGCATGGTAGCGTGCGGATAATCCAGAAGCGCTAAAACGCTGAAGCGGAATACGTGTTCCAGGCGCGGTGTCCAGTTGGCGCCGAATTGCTTTTGCATGACTTCAATCAGGTCCTGCGCCAATTGATGCTTGAAGTCGGGATCGACGTTCGCCAACGGATTGAACGAAACAGGATGCTTGGCGTCTGAAGGGTCTATTATCACAATATCTTCTATTCTATTTTCCGGAATGAAATCAAGAAGATTTTCAATGACATCGCCGTGCGGGTCTATCAGGCAGGCGCCGGCGCCGTACGCAATATCCTGGCGCACCAGCAACTCTAGCATTTTTGATTTGCCGACACCGGTTTTGCCTATGATGTAAAGATGCCGCCTGCGGTCAACTCTTTTTATTCCGAAAATAAATTTCTTTTCTTCAAGGGCGGCGACGTAGTTCGTTTTGCCGATAAACGAAACATCGGCAGGATTGACCCTGCCGTAAACCGGCAATTCCGGCGGCGGCGGCGCGTATTTTATTATCTGTAATTTTCCGACCCTGCTCATTATTTTATGTTATGGCGCCTACCTCCTTCAAAAATGAAGCGTAATCGTCAAGCGTCCTTTGCGCTTCTTCGTGAGAGATGGCAAAATCGGGTTCGTGTACTATTTTGTTCCGCACGCGGTGCGCCGCCCAAAGCCGGTTTAGCGTGCCGAAATCATCAATCGACAGATTTTCAAGTTTGTCGGCCATACTTGCGCTCGCACTTTCTTTGCTCGCAAGACCGTCGCCTCCTCCGAGGCCCATTCTTTCCAGAAGGTCGTCCACAAGGTTGTCGGCGTCAATAATGGCCATTTTTATGGATTCGGGGGAATTTATCTTGCTCCTGCCAATGACGGACTCCCAGCGTTCAGCGAGGATGACGTTGCCAAGAGTGTATGCCTTTTCTTCTTCTCCGCCGAGATCAAAGTTAGGCCTGTATTTCCACCCTTTGACGAGAAGGAAGGCCAGAAACGCCAAAAGAAGGATATCTAATATTATGAAAATAGTCTTTAAAAATTCATAAAGAGAAGTTGTGTTGTTATCCATTTTATTTATCTCAATTTTTCGACATTTTCTTCTCCGCCGAAAATCGCCAGCCCGGCCGGAGGTCCGCCCTTTCGGCTCTCTATTCTCTTAACATGCGGCGCGGTCAGCGCGAGGAATGTCGGTGGATGGTAAAGAGTAGCCAGACATTCGGTGTTCATAGCGAACCGCTTTGAATGGAAATTCCAGTTGAAAATTTTGGACGTAAAAAGCTTTCCTATGAAATTCTCTTCGGGAACTTCCCTCCGTATATAATTGTAAATATTCCTTGATTTTTTGTACTGCGACCTTACGTGCGGGAAAATAAAAGGGAAATGGAAAAGAAGCACCCTTGCTGTTCCAACGGCGGTTTTATCGTTGAATTTGAATGAATTGAGATTCAGCGACGCGAATTGGTTTAAAACGCCTTTTATTCCTCGTCTTGGTATCGAATCCGTAAATGTTGATTTCGGCGACAGATATATGAAGCGTATAAGCGTGTCAAAAGCGACTTTGGATAAATTGTTTCCAATCGCTTTCAAAATATCGGTCTCGCCAGGAGTTCTGAAAGCTGTTTTTAGAAATCCCATATCGTCTTTGCCTGGAGTATTAATCTCAAACATAGGCAAGGGACCCAAACCGTAATCGCTCGGAAAAGAAGTATCTGTTCCCAATTTTCTCTCGTCCTTTTTAGTATTAAGGTCATTCAATAATTTGGACCATTTTTTCCACCAATCCAAATCCGCCGGAGCTATAAGTATCTGGAATCCTATTATCTCTTCCCTCTTCAACGACGAAAAAAGCTCGAAAAAACTAGACATCGTGTCGTATTGCTTGTCCTCATCCGGCGATTCGAAATCTTCATAGGTTTTTATCGGATAAGCGTCTTCACGCGTAAGTACGACTTCAGTTCCCCATAAATCGTACCCCTGCTCGTCGATTTCCTTCATGCTCTTCGGCAGTCGGTCGGTGTAATCATCCACTTCAACCAATTCAAGGTCAGGGTAATAGGAAAGAAAAGCCGCTTCAAGCAATGTCTTTTGTTTGCGATAAAGACGGACGAAAAAATGTGTCTCGCCTCCGAATGTGACTATTTCAAGAGCGTACCAGCGCGTGACTTCGCCGTCCCACCATTTTTCGGCCAGAGTTCCCGGAGCGTTTCTAAGTGAATAAATGGCGCTAAACACCTGCTCCATCGCCCTGGGATTCTTTTTTATTTCCCGCGGTATTCTGATTTCCATTATCAGCCAAAGATCATTGATAGTCATAGCTTCCTTGTACATGCTTTTTCGCCAGAAAAACCAGGCCGAGTAGACGAGTGGCGCAAGAATAATGAAAGCCAAAAACCACCAGGTCAGCGCGAGGAATGACCAGATGAGATAACCAAACATCGATAAAACTTGCAGCAGAACTTGGAGGAAAGCAGAAAACATTGCTTTATCTCTATATTCTACATTATTAAATCCCCGCTGAATACCCTACTCCGACCGCGGTCGGAGCGGTTATTCATTTGCGGCGTATTATATAGGTGCCGTCTGGCTGGCGCGAGAAAAACTTTTTATTCTGCAGATTTACCAGAACCGTGTTGGGCTTGAACAACCTTTCCCTTTGCACGGACGAAACAAGTTCCTTGGTGCGCATCGGGCCGTTTTCCTTGAGTATTCTGTGAATTACTTCGCGTGCCGTTCCGGGCTGGTATCCCTGTTCTGAAAGGCCGTAGATTCCTCTGCCGACAAGAACGAAGCGCCTGTCTTTTATTAGTTCGTTGTGGACAGTGGCATCCAGGGCGTTTTTGCCCTTATTCCTGTCGCCTATCAGCTTGGCTATGTTTACGAAGTGAATCGGTTTCTCTTCTTTTTTCAAGAGCACGTAAATGTGGTCGCGAATGGTGACCGGTTTTATCTCGGGCCATTCAGACAGACCGGAGTCGCCGTAATTATTGGTATGGAATTTTTTGGAAATAGCCACGTAGTTTTCCGCGTGCGCCGAATTGGCGCGCAGTTTTTTGATGAAAACTTTGAAGTAAATATGGTATTTAGGCGTGGCTCGACGCTGCTCGCCATAAGAAGACAAAATTTCTTCTTTTCTGGATTTCAGAAGTTTTTCCCATTCGTTTATAAAACGGCGGGCGTTTTCCAAACTTTCTCTCTCAGAATAATAAAAAGGCCAGAAGTCCTTATCTTCGGGATAAAAATAAAAAGAGCCCGAGGCCTCCAGCAATAGGTCCAAATGATTCTCGTTAATATCGTCGATTAAATTCCTGTGGTGTTCCAGAAAATTTTCCCTTCTGGCGACTCCGCCGGAATTCTTGAGATACTTTTTGCTCCTGTCCACGAATTCACCGAAGGCCGGATTGGACGGGGCTTTTTCTCTCAGGGTTCCGAGAGCGCCGGATTCTATCTGACGTATTCTTTCTCTGGTGATGCCGTATTTTTTGCCGAGTTCAGCCAAGGTGTTGGAATCTCCGTCTTCAATACCAAAACGCCCGACCAAAACATCTTTTTGGCGGTCGTCCAAATGAGACCAGAACTGGCTTAAGATTTTATCCACAGTAGCCATATTGATAAGAATAATTGTAAACTAAGTCAAAAGAATAGTCAACCCCTCGTAAAGGATGTTAATATCCTTCTCACTTTTTCCTGCCTTGCCAAAGAACCAAAAGCGGACTGGCAACGAAGATAGAAGAGTATATGCCCGTGGTTACGCCGACAAGAAGTGTCAGCACGAAATAGTGGAGCGATGCCGGTCCGGCGAAGTAAAGGGCAAGCAGAACGAGAATCAGCGTCAGCGAAGTGTTCACGGAACGGGCTATTGTCTGGTTGACGCTCTTGTTTACCAGTTCGGGGAAAGCGGTCTTGCCGCGGTCAAGTAAAAGATTTTCCCTGATGCGGTCGAAAACGACGATGGTGTCGTGCACCGAAAAGCCCATAACCACCAGAAGCGCCACTATGAAATTGCCGTCTATTTCAATTTTTGCGTAATGACCGAGAAGCGCCAACAGTCCCGCCGGTATTGCGACATCATGGAAAAGAGTCAGAAGAGTTATGAATCCGTAAGCCCATGAACTTACCGGCTGAAAAACTTTTCTGAAAGCAAAAGCGACATAGAGCGAAATTCCGAGAATGACGAGAATCATGGCTATGATGGCGTTCTTCCGAAGCTCGTTCCCTACCGAAGGTCCGATGGATTGAAATCCGGCCTCCTCAAAAGACGGATGGCTAGTTTTAAGCAAGCTGGAAAGTTTCTGATGGTCCGGTTCGGAAACGTCAGGAAGGCGCGCCATGAAACTCCCGTTGGCTTCGTCATAAGTCACTATGGCGTCCGAAGCGTCAAGATTTGATTTTCCGCCAGAGGCGGATCCGCCTTGGGCGGAGAAAAAACTTTTCAGGTCATCCACGGACGGAGTGTTGCTTGCAATGCTGAACTGCCAAAGCGTGCCTCCGGCGAAATCAATCCCCTGCCTGAAGCCGAAAATTACCATGGCGACAAGCGCGATTCCTATGAGAACCGCAGAAACAGCGAGGAAAATATTTTTTCTTCCGATTATGTTAAGCATTTGATTTTGAATTTTCCGTTTTTATCGAATCTTTAACAAACAATCTCAAAAATAATCTCGTGGTCGCTATGGCGCTGAACATACTAACCAGAACTCCTATAAGGAGTGTCAGGGCGAATCCTTTGACGAAACTTGATGTGAAGAAATAAAGGATTACCGCGGTGATGATTGTGCTGGTGTTTGAATCGCGGATTGAAGGCCAGGCGCGGCGGAATCCTTCCTCAATGGCTGTAGTTCGGGAAAGCCCTTTCTTGAGTTCCTCTTTGATGCGTTCGAATATCAGAATGTTTGCATCAACGGCCATTCCGATGGTCATAATGAATCCTGCCAGGCCAGCCAAACTCAAAGTAATCGGAATGATTTTGAAAACGCCAAGTGTCAGGAATATGTAAATAAAAAGAGCTAACGCGGCAAACACACCGAACATTCCGTAATAGACAATCATAAAAACCATTACCAGAAGCGTGCCGATTATTCCGGCGATAATCCCTTTTTTGAGCGAATCGGCTCCGAGAGTCGGACTGACGGTCTGCTGGCTTATGAGCGTGATGGGCGCCGGCAAAGCTCCGGCGTTGAAGCGTTCCACAAGCGTTCTTGCTTCATTAATGGTAAATTTTCCGGTTATAACCGCCTGTCCGCCTGAAATTTTTTCCTGGACTATCGGTATTTCAATCGGCGAGCCGTCAAGGAAAATAGCCAGCGGCTTGCCTACGTTCTTCGCGGTCATTTGCTCGAAAATATTCGCGCCGTCGCCGTTGAAAGAAATGGAAACCTGCGGCGCCTGCGTGTTTGGGTCAAAGGCGAGCTGGGCTCCCGTTATGTAGCGTCCGGTAAGATTTGTCTGTATGAATTCGGTACTGGAACCGTTTCCGTACACTTCGCGGAAATCCAGAAGCGGTGTCTCGCCGATTAATTGTATGGCCTGCGAAATATCTTTTATTCCAGCCAATTCCACAACGAGATTGTCTTCGCCTGCGGATTTGGCGACGAAAACTTGCGGCTCGCTCACGCCGAAAAGGTTTACCCTTTTCTCAATGACGTCGCGGAGCCCGTTCAGAACAGAATCGCGGTCGCCTCCGGCAACCTTAGAAAGGTCTACTTTATAAACCAGATGGCTGCCCCCGATAAGGTCCAATCCGAGACGCCACGGCATGAACTTTGCGCCAAAATTCTTTGGATAAACAAAAAAGGCCGCGGTTACCGCGACAAGAACTATTAAAAACAGAACAAAAAGCGGGTGCTTTCTCATTGGGAAATATTATAATTCAAGTACGGCTTCAAGGCAAGCGCAGCATTAAACTATAAAATGCATTAATTCCCATACCACCACTATGCTGCAGCATAGTGGTGATGTAATTTGTTTGTATTATTTTTTATTTTACGATGCTCCCGGGCGGAACTTCGCGCTCAGGATTGAGAATAACAGCATTTTCTCCGTCGCTCGCGGCAAGTATCATACCCTGGCTTTCATAACCTCGCAAAGTTCTCGGTTCAAGGTTGAAAATAACTGGTATTTCTTTGCCGACAAGCGCTTCGCAGTCGGGATAAGAAAGCGCTATGCCCGCGATTATCTGCCTTTGCTCCGTCCCGCCCGTTGTGAGCGAAGTCGAACCAAAATCAAAAATGAGCTTTAAAAGCTTGTCGCTGTCCTCTATTTTTTCGGCAGAAACTATTTTGCCGATTCTTATATCCAGTTTTTTGAAATCATCAATTGTGGCCATTAATAAATAGTAATCAGTTAATAGTCATTAGTAAACAGCATTTTAATTCCTGATGTCTATTGTCTGATTACTTATGTCCAATTCTGGGTGTTGATAAGTTGATTGCCTGAAATTATCGATTTGCTATTCTTAATTTACCACCTGAAGAAGCTTTTGGGTGCAAGGGACGCTCCGAATTGCAAATCAAGCATTATTGCAATTTGGACGTTATCGAAACTTGAAAATCGAAAGGAACGACGACATGAACCTGAAAAAGCACGGCACCACCAGCCGACACCGGCGCGTATCCGCAAATCCGGCCACCAGGAACTACTACGACACTGCCGCCGCCAAGCACGGTGCACACGCGATTCACCTCGACGACCAGGGCGCGAACGGCCACTATACCGGCGCCGGTACAGCAGCCATCGGGGCCTGAAGAAAGCAACACCGAAGGCCGTAAGCAGCAATAATTAGCCGCACACGGCATGCGCAAGTTGCGCAAAAACAACGAAAAGCTACCCTCTATCCCGCAAAAGGAGCCGGACAAGGTAGCATTTTTTTACCCAAAAATTAGTTGCAAATTAAATAGATTTATGTATAATTTTAACCAGCATCTTTCCAGAACATCGGCGGGTGCTAGGAGATTTCCGATTAATCATTTAAGAAAGGTAGGTAAAAATGAAAAAGCCACTACGGCAGTTCGGTAGCGCCAACAGACCGAATCAAAAACCTAACGGCCCGCATTCCACGCCGTCATCATTAAGTTCACATAGTGTCGTGACGCCTTCCGAGCCGACATGGCACAATCCTGCCGCCAAGCAGATTGAACACCGCGGCGCCGACGGCAGGACGCATTTCTCCTACCTCATCAAGTAAGACAAGGGGGCACATCAATTCCGTCAAAGGACCGGAATCGTGCCCCTGCTTCATTTTTAAGGACTTGTTTTAATGTGCCCAACAAGACAATAATATCGTTATATTAATTGATAGATATGCTAGGCAGTGAAATTTCAAGTGTTATGAACCTTCATAACACTTGAAATCATCGTCGGCACAATACTATTGCGAACGCCAAAACTTACAAAAATATAAAATATGTTAAATTAGATTAAATATGAAAAAATTAATCGTTTTTATTTTTATTATTTTCACGGCAATTTCCATAACGCCTCCGCAGGCGGAAGCGGCCAAATTTTATTACGCCGGCTGGCTTCCCTTCTGGAAAAAACAAAACGGAGCGATGGATATTTCCACAAACGTTTATAAATTCCAGGAGATAAGCCCGTTCTCGTACGAGGTTAGGCCTAATGGAACGCTCATTGACAGCTTGAAGTTAAAAGAAGGATTCTGGCCCGCCTGGCTTTCGGCTGTGCGCGACGCCGGAGTAAAAAATATACCGACGATTGCCTGGTTTGACGGTCCGGGATTGCACAAGCTTCTTTCAAATAAAAAGAAGCGTATTGCCCACGAGGACATAATCGCCAAACTCGTGAAGGATATGAAGTTTGACGGAATAGATATTGATTACGAGGCAAAATTGCCGGAAACCAAAGATTATTTCTCAACTTTTCTTTACGGGCTGGCGATACGGCTTCATCCAATGGGAAAAATTTTATCATGCACGATTGAATCAAGGATGCCACTGGATTCATTGCGTGGCGGCGTGCCAAAAGAAGAAGTTAAAAGAGCTAACGATTTTAAGGCGCTCAACAAATACTGCGACCAAATCCGCATTATGGCTTACGACCAGGGACTGGTTGACGGAAAATTGAATGTCTCCAAGGGGAACGGGAAACTTTACGCTCCCGTCGC
This sequence comes from uncultured Candidatus Saccharibacteria bacterium, assembly GCA_964360535.1. GTDB lineage: Bacteria > Patescibacteriota > Minisyncoccia > UBA6257 > 2-01-FULL-56-20 > JACQKT01. Next base: position 7,745 of record CAYHXB010000002.1, on the reverse strand, counting down.
GGACCCCGATTGGGCAAAAAAGCTGATTCAGGAAGCCACGAAAGAAATCAGCCCCAAGAAAATAATGCTCGGCATTCCGACTTACGGATATGAATACGAGGTAAGCTGGGAGAACGGCTATCTGACGTATATGCGCCTGCGAAGCCACACTTTCTTTCAGGCGATAAACCGTGCAGTAGCGGTCGGCGCCCTGCAGGAAAGAAACAGCGCCGGCGAATACAGCTTTACTTATGCTACTAGTACATCTGTCGGCAGCGTTTCTCCGTCGCTGACTTTCAGAGTTTCATCAACATTGCCTGCAGTCATAGCTTCCAATAACGCAAAAGGACTTTACACAAGATTCGTTTCGTTCAGCGACGCCGATTCGGCGGCGCAAAAAATCGCGCTGGCCAAAAAGATGGGTCTCCGCGGTGTTGTATTCTTCAAATTTGACGGCGAACAAGACCCGTTTTTGTGGGGAAAGATGAAGTGATCAACATTGTCCCATCCTACTTAATTGTTTAAAATAATTCGGCGAAATTGAATGCCTCCTTAGCTCAGTTGGTAGACCTGCCCGTCGAAACTTTAGTGAAGGAGGGGCAGCTCCCTTTAACAATAGAATATTGTTCAATTGGTTCATTCGGCTAAAATAAATGTGCCATTAATGCCCTGTTAGCTCAGTTGGTAGAGCAGCTCCCTTTTAAGGAGACGGTCGTAGGTTCGATCCCTACACAGGGCACATTCACTTCATCCTCGCTCCCAATTGTATGAAATTTAATTTCATCAATCATGTCGCTCGGCTAAAATAAAAATAAATTTTTACTTTACTCCTCGCTCCCAATTGTAAGGAGACGGTCGTAGGCCGAATGTCCTGAGCGAAACCGAAGGATTCGATCCCTACAGGAGGCACAGCAGAAATATTTATCCCTCCCCCTCCAATTCTTCAAGTAATTTTTTTCCTTTAGCGCCCAATTTCTTCGGCGCCTTGATGATAAAGTTAACAAGTAAGTCGCCGCGGCCGCCTGTCCGGCCAGGAAAACTGTTTCCGAAATGCGGCATTCCCTCCCCGCTAATCCGCAAGTCCTCTTTAAGATTAAAGTCGGCCGGAATTTCAAAATCTATTTTGCCGCCGCTTATAGTCGGCACCTCTATTTTTCTGCCCAGCAAAAGGTCAACAAGTTTCACTTCTTTTTTGACCACAATATCGTCACTCATCCTTTCAAAAACGGAATGAGGCGCGACTCTCACGCGTATATACAAATCTCCAGTGGGCGTGCCGAGCTCCCCCGCCTCGCCCGCGCCCTTCACTTTTACGATTTGGTTGTCCTGAATGCCCGGTAGAATGTCAAGTTCAACGGCTCTTTCTCCGCTTAATCTTCCGGCACCATTACAGTTCCCGCAAACCTTATTCGGTATATTGCCGGAACCGCGGCATTGTCCGCACGGTTTTACCTGCGAAAAACTTCCAAAAAATGTCTGGCGCTTCTCGCGTATCTCTCCCTTGCCGCCACATGCCTCGCAAGTTTTAGAGCCGGCTGCCTGGTCGCTGCCCTTGCCCTTGCATTCCTTGCATGACATAAAAGTTTTCACTTTGACGGAACGAGTCGCTCCGCGGAAGGCCTCTTCAAGAGTTATTTCCTGCACAACCTCAATATCCGAACCGCGTTCGTAAGTCCGGCGCCTCGGCTTAACTCCGAGTTCCTCAAAAAAGTTTTCAAATATCTCGCTCATATCGCCGGCGTCATAGAAAGAAAAATCATGATTGCTGAAACCCTGTCCTCCACCGAAACCGCTAAACCCGCCGTCGGAGGAAAATCCTCCGAAAGGCCCGCCTTGCGCGCCAAACGGCTCGGCCGTGCCGAAACGGTCATAACTGGAACGCTTGGACTTGTCGGAAAGCACCTGATAGGCCTCGTTTAACTCTTTGAATTTTCCTTCGTCGCCGCCCGATTTATCCGGATGATATTTATGGGCAAGTTTCCTATATGCCTTTTTTATTTCGTCTTCGGTAGCCGTTTTGGCGATTCCGAGAATTTGATAATAATCTTTATTCATTTAATTGGTCTGCGCATTATAAACCCGATTAACGCAAGCAAGCAAACATTATGGAAACACCAAGGATTCCTTTGTTGTCGATTCTCCGCGCACGGCTATGAAATTTAGAGCGATTAAAAGCTGGTAAATCAGAAGTGAGAACAACGCCGCTAGCCACCAAATGAACGCTCCTATCAGGCGCGCGGCTAGAAAAGCAGACGCAATCCATGCAACCACGAACCATAGGCCGAATTGCTCCCTCCAGCCGTTAAGCGAATTAAGAATAAGTTTATAAACGACATCGCTGACTTTTTCCTTGCCAGTCAGGCCACCGCCAAAAAACTTTTTGAGCTGGTCGCTTATCTGGAACCGGAATTGATTGATAAGATTTTCTTGGACGGCCGCCGGCAAGTCCTCGTACGGATGCGTTCCGACAAGCTGATAGCGCGTAATTTCCCTGGCTAAATCGTCGATGGTCGAATAGAAATTTATTTCCGGATAAAAATTATGTATGAAGCCGGTAGCCCAGACAAAAACTCCGCCGAACGTCCTCTCGGAAATGAAAACACTTTTGTTGTTCCACTGCGGCACGTAAAGTATGATTGTAAAAAGAATCAGGGCCGTAATCGTTTTTTTGAAAAGCGGCGCGGTAAATTTTATAAATTTTATTTCAAGCGCATTGAGGATTTCGGAACGGCTGGAAATTTCTCCCCATATGGAAAGAACCAGGAAAATGCCGCCGGCCGGAAGAAGATATGCTTTGGGATAAGCGTAAAAAAATGAAAGCAGTGCCGCCGTCTCTATGACTATGACAGAAAACCTACGGAGCAAACTGTCCGTAAGAAGTACTTCTAGCGAGGAAAGAATCAGAAAAGGGAAAATAGCTATGGCGAAATTGAGAACGGCCCCGTTCTCCAAAAAATTTCTGCAGGCATAACTGACCCAGACCGCCGAAGCGACGGTTAAAAAATCAAGAATGATTGATTTATAAAAACCCCTGGGTCTGATTATCTTCTCTATCGGTACTTGTTCAAGAAGATTCTCCCGTGGCGGTTGTGTTGTCGTCCCCCTTATCGTGTTCTCCAGATTGGTCGGCATCTTTTTTATTATAAACGTTCTGCCCGATTTTTTGAATCTCGGCGGAAAGTTCGGCTATGCCCGATTTCAAGGATTCCGTGTCGCGGTTATCCTGAAGCGATTTTTTGAGCACTTCTATCTTATCTGTAATGCCCGTTTTCATGTCGGCAGGAATCTTGTCTCCGGCACCTGCCTGCCGGTCAGGCAGGTCTTTAAGAGCTTTTTCTGCCGTATAAACAAGCGTTTCTGCCTGGTTTCTGGTGTCTGCCAAGTCGCGTTTCTTGGCGTCTTCGGCGGCATAAGTAGTTGCTTCGTTCTTAAGTTTTTCGATTTCGTCCTTGGACAAATTTGTGGATGCTTCAATTTTGACCGACTGCGATTTGCCGGTGGTTTTGTCTTTGGCGGAGACATTCAAAATACCGTTCGCATCTATGTCGAAAGTCACTTCAACCTGCGGAAGACCGCGCGGCGACGGCGGAATGCCGTCCAGAACAAAACGAGCCAGGGTGCGGTTGTCTACGGCCATCGGACGCTCGCCCTGAAGTACGTGAATTTCTACGGATGTCTGATTGTCGGCGGCTGTGGAGAATGTCTGCGACTTTGAAGTCGGCACGGTAGTATTTTTCGCTATCATCGGCGTTGCCACCGAGCCGAGCGTTTCAATGCTTAAAGTCAGCGGCGTGACATCCAGAAGCAAAATGTCTTTTACGTCGCCCTGCAAAATTCCCGCCTGTATTGCCGCTCCGAGCGCTACTACTTCGTCCGGGTTGATTCCTTTGTGCGGTTCTTTGCCGAAAAGTTTTTTGACTGCTTCCTGAATCGCCGGCATTCTTGTCTGCCCGCCGACGAGAATTACTTCGTTTATTTCCGAAAGAGCGAATCCGGCTTCTTTTACAGTTTGGTTTGTCAACTTGATAGATGTGTCGATGTAGTCCTGAACGAGCGATTCCAGTTTTGCGCGCGTCAGCTTGAGTAAAAAGTGCTTGGGACCCGCTGCGTCTGAAGTTATGTATGGAAGATTAACTTCGGTTTCGGTGACTGTTGAAAGTTCGTGCTTGGCGCGCTCCACTCCTTCTTTAAGTCGCTGAAGAGCAAGCGGGTCTTTGGAAATGTCTATGCCTTCCTGTTTTCTGTATTCTGCAACGAGGTATTCGTTGATACGCTTGTCAAAGTCGTCTCCGCCAAGATGCGTATCGCCTCCGGTAGAACGGACTTCAACCGTGTCGTCGCCGACCTCAAGGACGGAAATATCGAAAGTTCCTCCGCCAAAATCGTAAACGACTATTTTTTCGTTTTTCTGCTTGTTAAGGCCGTAAGCCAAAGCTGCCGCAGTCGGTTCGTTGATTATTCTGCGGACTTTGAGCCCGGCAATTTCTCCGGCATTCTTGGTGGCTTGTCTCTGCGAGTCATTGAAATAAGCCGGAACGGTGATTACGGCTTCCTCTATTTTTTCGCCGAGCTTGGCTTCGGCGTCCGCTTTTATTTTGGCAAGAATGAAAGATGATATCTCTTCGGGAGAATAAAATTTAGCTTGCCCTGAGCTTGTCGAAGGGTCGCCCATTTTGACTTCCACGCCTCCGCTCGGACTCGCCTGAATTTCGTAAGGCAGCCAGGCCTTGTCGCGCTGTATCTCTTCGTCGGTAAATTTGCGTCCAATAAGGCGCTTTACGGAAAAAATCGTGTTCTTCGGATTGGTTATCGCCTGCCTCTTTGCAAGAAGCCCGGCCAAACGCTCGTTGGCTTTGCTTACGGCAACAACTGACGGAGTCGTCCTGACACCTTCGGTGTTTTCCAAAATGCGCGGCTCGCCACCCTCGGCAATCGCCATAGCGGAGTTGGTTGTTCCTAAATCTATTCCTAAAATTTTGCTCATGGTTTTATATTATATTTTACAATTTTTTAATTGCCTAATTTCTTATTTTTCTTTCGACACTTTTACTCTCGCCGGCCTCAATACTTTATCATGAATTTTATATCCAGACTCTATCACTTCAAGAATCGTTCCTGCCGGCTGGTCCGATTCCGCTTCAACGATTGCTTCGGAAAGCGATGGGTCAAATATATCTCCGGCTTTCACAGGCAAGCGTTCCAATCCCCTCTGCTTCAAAACATTCTCAAGCTTCGAGCGGACCATATAAACTCCTTTCTCTACCGGTCCGGCTTTTTCAAGCGCCGCCAACCCGAGGTCAAAACTGTCCAGAACGCCTATCAATTCTTCCAGAAGGTCTTCATTGGCAAAACGAATCATATCTTCAAAACGCCTGGCTTCGTCTTTCCTATAATTTATAAAATCGGCTTTGGCTCTCTGCCAGCCAGCGAGATATTCGTCGCGCTGTTTTTCTGTGGCCGCGAGTTTTTCTTCTGCGGAAAGATCTTTCGGTTGTTCGTTTTGGATATCGCTATTTTCTTTTACTTCATCCATATTTTTAATTATTGACACTTAATGATATACCGTTTACGGCCGGTTAACAAAACCGGCTATATTATAACGCATAATATAAATTTTGCAAGTAGTAATAAAAAACCCCTCATCTTGCGAATCGGGGCACGCCATTGGCGATTTCTAACTTTGAATGGAGGTATGTAGCCTATGCCGTTTCAGCTTGGACAAGCACATGCCCGGACAACAGCTCTTTGGCTTTGATATCACGGTCGATGTCGAATGCGCTCCACCGCGACTCGTTGAGCGCAGTGATGGGATCGCCGGCAATATCCGGATATTCTGGCTCCCAGAAGCGGTGCCAGTATTCCTGCATCGTCTCGAGCGCCACACCAAGCTTATTGCCTGCCGTGTTGGTGTTCATGGCTCTCAGAAGCGCGCTCAACGCCGCAGATTTTCCGCCCGGGTTGCCGAAAAGTCTGATCATCTCGCTGATACGGCTGTAGCGATCGTCTGGGAATTCTTTCTTGATAATTCCGTCGACTGTCGCTGCGAAACACTTTTCAGCCTTGCGGATAACGAAATCAGCGTACCATGCCTCGCGCCATGCCTCTGAGCGCAACATCCAAATGCCGGTTATGGGCCTGGTTTGGATTATGCCGCCCGATACGTCGCCGTTGTCGCGCATGTACATGACGGATCCGACGGCGATAGCGCCTGATACCAGTCCGCTATCGGATTTGGAGCCCATCAGCCTGCATAACCCATAGCGGTCGGGAATGCACGCGCTCTTCGTAAATACGGCGATGTTACTCCGTTCCGGATTGGTTACCACAAAGAGATATTTCGAACCGCGCGTATTTCCGGTGCCTGTCGTTACCGAAAACATCGCGCCCTTCGTCAGTGATTCGACGCTAAGGGCTTCAACTTCTTTCACGGGCGTGCTCATTGAGCATTCTCCAGGTTGTTAATCAGATTTTAAAACTACACGCAAAAGGCGTGCTTTATAATAGAATTTATAGTTAAAAATGTCAATGAGAAATAAATATTTTGAGATAGATTTATCTGTTTCAACAATATTTTTATTTTAAACGACATTAGGTCTAATGTTGTTTAAAATTGTTTTTGCGACACTTGAAAAAATCCACTAAAATAATGGTATGCACGAAATCGAAAAACTCCTTACCGACTACTTAAACTATCTTGAAATAGAAAAAAACCGGTCGCCGAAGACGCGCGAGAATTACGAGCACTATCTTAAGGGATTTCTGGCGTCAGCAAAAATAAAATCCCCCTCTGATATAACTGACGATGCTGTAAGAAATTTCCGCATAGCGCTTGCTCGTCCCGTCAAAGACGGGCCCCGCCGCGAACTTAAGAAAATAACGCAGAATTATTATGTTATCGCAATCAGGAACTTCCTGAAATATCTCGCCAAACGCGATATCAAAACATTGTCAGCCGATAAAATAGAACTGCCGAGAACGCCGAACCGCCAGATATCCATAATAGAATACGGCGACCTTGAACGCCTGCTTACCGCGCCGAACGGCTCCGACCTTCGTTCGCTTCGCGACAGAGCCATTCTTGAAACATTTTTTTCTACCGGTCTTCGTATTTCGGAACTTTGCTCGCTCGGTCGTTATATTGATTTGGAGCGTGGAGAAGTAACCGTCCGCGGGAAAGGAGACAAACTGCGCGTCGTCTTTTTGTCGGAACGCGCCAAGAAAGCGATTAAAAATTATCTCGCAAAACGCTCCGACGCAGACGAAGCAATGTTTGTAAGTTTGAGTAAGGCCCGTTCGACAAGCTCAGGGCAAGCAACAATCCCAAAAGTAATCGGCAGGATAATACCGCGCGCCGTCCAGCGCCTTGTTAACTTTTACAGGAGGAAGGCCGGCATCGCCGACCATGTTACTCCGCATCAGCTCCGCCACCAATTCGCCACAGATTTATTGATGAACGGCGCCGACCTGCGTTCCGTCCAGTCGCTTCTCGGCCATTCAAATATTTCAACGACCCAAATCTACACGCACATAACAAACAAAGAACTCCGCGAGATACATAAATCTTTTCACGGCAGGAGGAGAAAAAATTAAAAAAGAATTGTTCTCACAACATCCTTACAAACTCCAGTTTGTAAGGATGTTGTTGCAAAGGATTTATTGGCGTGCCGACAAAATCCACTTTATTATCTAACGGACTCGTATCCCCCCGGAAGTCCGCCTTTGGTTAACACGATTTGCCATAATTGAGCATCCCGCGCGCGGAAAGA
>CAYHXB010000001.1:57050-60452 GCA_964360535.1 uncultured Candidatus Saccharibacteria bacterium | reverse complement strand
ACTTTCGGATTGGATAAAATCTTGTCTTGCGTAATTTGGTCTCCTTTCAGTTTTTCGGTTCTTTCAAAAAGATAAATTTTCTCGGCATAAGGGAACAAATCTATGACCGCTTCCAGTCCGGCATTGCCGGTGCCTACGACTGCAACATCCTTGCCTTTGAAAATCGGCGCGTCGCAGATTGAGCAGTAAACGACTCCTTTTCCTTCAAAATCTTTTTCTCCGGGAACGTTCAGTTTTTTTCTCTGGCTCCCAGTCGCCATCAATATGTATTTTGTTTCAAATTTCTTGCTTTCCCTTGTCGTTATTAAAAATCCTTCTCCTGTTTTTTCAACCGAAGCTGCTATGTCGCCATCGGCTATCTCTATTTCTTCCTGCGCGCGCAGATGCTCCTCCAGCATTTTTGCCAGGTCAAAGCCGGACACCAGTTTCGTTCCTATCCAGTTTTCAACGCCCGCCGAAACAAGAGACTGCCCGCCGAACGATTCGGTTATGATAAGTGTTTTTATTTTTTTGCGCGCGGCGTATACGCCAGCGGCAACCCCCGCAGGGCCACCGCCTATGATTATCAATTCGTACATTTATGAAATTTTGAGGATTTTTTTCAATCCCGACTGGTCGAAACCGACGAAAATTTCTCCATCGATGTCTATCACGGGAACTCCCATCTGCCTGGATTTTTTAATCATCTCTTCCCTGGCGCGGTTGTCTTGGGCAACGTTGTGCTCCGTATACTCCACGTTATTCTTTTTGAAAAATTCTTTCGCCATTCTGCAATAAACGCAGCTCGGTGTGCTGTAAATTATTACTTTGTTCATTTTAATTATTGTTTTGAGAAGGCGACCTTTCTGCGTTCTCCGCGCTTTCGCCGAAAATAGCCCAGATATTTATAAGGATAAGAATTACTCCAACAATCAGATTGCTCCATGTCATTATTGAAATGCTGGAAAACCCGAGAAGCCATGGCGAAACCAAAACCCATATTCCGATAACAAGTTGGATATAATTTTGCGTCACGGAAGTAATTTTATTCGCCGGCGCCTTCAAAGTCAAAACCCCTACGACCGCAGTCGAAGGGGTTTTGGATTCGAATCAGCGTTTATTGTCCGAACGACTGTTTCCTTGCACGGTGGCAGTCTTTGCAAAGAAGCTGTCCCAATCTGCTCGGGTCCGGCGCAAAAGGCAGTTCTTCTATCGCACCCTGGCACTTAGAACAAGCCCATCCTCCCGTGCATCCGTCGGCATCGCCTGCTTTGTGCATCGGAGGACGGCTGAATCCCTGGTTGTTGTCAAAAGCCATTTTTGTTTTTATTATGTTTTTCGCCCTTTTTGTCTTCGGGCGAAATACTCTCCTTTAGGAGCGAAACTGCGCCGCGACACGTTAATTTTATTGATTTACTACTTTGAACCAGATTTTAAAGCGTTTTCGATAAGAACCTGGAACTGCTCGTAAGGAAGGGCTCCTTTTACTATCTGGCCATTTACAAAAATCGTCGGCGTAGAATTCACTCCGAGAGCGGCAGCTGTCTGTGTTTCCTGCTTGATGGAATCGGCATACTTGCCCGAGTCATAGCAGGAAGTGAATTTGTTAACGTCCAAACCGACATTCTTAGCTATTTCCACAAACAAAGCTTTATTGAGATTGCCGTTGTTTTCCTTGCCGTCTTTTATTTCGGCGTTGTAAATTGCATCGTGATAAGCCCAAAAATTACTCTGTTCTTTGGCGCACGACGCGGCCTGGCCCGCAAGTTCCGACTCGGCTCCCAAAAACTGGAAGTTTCTCGCAACAATTTTAACCTTGCCTGACTTTACATAATTCTCGCGCACTAACTGCTCCGTCGTGCTGAAAAATCTTCCGCAGAACGGACATTGATAATCGCCGTATACTATGACAGTAACCGGTGCTTTGGGATCGCCGAGAATGACGTCTTGTGAAGTTGCGCCTTTGAGCGAATCATCGACAGAAGGATTTTGCCCGGTGCCTCCCGTGCCTGCATTATTTTTTGAGCCGCCGACCAGATAAATTATAGAACCGGAAATCAGAACAGCCGCCACGATTATGCTGGCAGGCAGGATATAATCTTTGTTTTGTTTTTCTTCCATTGTTATTTAAAATTAACTTTTATTTTTATTGAAGAGTCCGACTCCCTTCTGAATGTTCTATAAGTATAGCATAATCCTTCCTAAAAAGCTCCGACTCGGCAAACTTGAAAATACCGTATGTTATAAAAGGAGCCGCGAAAACGTCTATTGAATAATGCACGTGGGCAAAAAGGACCGTTGCTGCGAATATTAACGATACTGCCATGAAAAAATATCTCCATGGCTTTTCATACCAAAAAATCAAAGCCAGCAGAAAAGTCAGGCCAGTGTGCCCGGAAAAGAAGAAACCGTCCTGCATATTCAAAAGAAGATAAATTCTGTCCAGCATGCTGTCTCCTAGAACTATCTGGTTGGGGTAAATGCCCAAATGAGTCAGGGTGACAAAAAACGACCTGATTATTATGAAAAGCGGGATGACTTTAAGCGCGAAAAGTATGTGATTTGGCCTCAAAATAAGGAGTATTGTCGCTAAAATGGTGACAAAAAAAGCTCCGTCAACTATTACCCTGGTAAGGTCTATCGTCGGCAAATTATCCAAAAAAACATCACCGACAATATTTGTCGCGCTTTTGGCGGAATATTGTCCAGCGAAATATTGGGCAATTAAAGCAATGGCTGAAAATAAGATCCCAGCCAAAAGAGATTTTTTTCTTTCTTTGTTCCAAAAACCGAAATGTTCCCTGAAAATGCTTTCCATTTTACAAAGATAATATACAACAACTGGCTCTCTTTATCAAAACTGGTATCATTAAACCAATGAAATTTGTTTATTTCATTACTCTCGCGGCAGTCATAGCGCTCCTTGTTGCCGCCGCGGTCTACTACAATTTCTACTATGCTGGCGGAACAAGCGTTTCCAAAGTTGCTTCATTTTCAAGCGCGCTTCAGTGGGTAATAACCGGCGGATATCTTCTGACGTTCGCGGGAATGTTCATGTTCGGCCCGATAATCATATCCGCGGCGTCTTTCGCCGCGGCTTTGGGTTATTTTAATATATGGATAATCTTCGCCATAGCGGTTTTCGGCGAATTGGCGGTTGATTTGGTCCTCTACGCCATCGGATATTTCAGCCGGATAACCGTAATTGAAAAGTACGGGCATTATTTAGGATTGTCTAAAATAAGGATGGATAACCTTGAAAAATTGGTCCATACCCACCCTACTAAAACGCTTACGGCTATAAAGCTCGCTCCGATTCTTCCTGTTCCAGGCCTGATGGCAGTCGGCTCAATGCACATGTCCGTGAAAAAATTCACGCTGATAAATTTCGTGATTGCGCTCATAAGGGCGGTAATTTTCATG
>CAYHXB010000001.1:0-56950 GCA_964360535.1 uncultured Candidatus Saccharibacteria bacterium | reverse complement strand
CTTTCAGCATTTTTCTAACTGTGTTTTGGTCGAATACCGGATCATCGACGGCGTGCATAATAACGATGCCTATTTTTTTCTCATTATGAAGATATCTCAGCATTTCTTCGATTTGGCTTTTTTCATTAGTCAAAGCCATGGCTTCCTTCAGCGCGCGAATAGGGTTCTTGGCGAAATATTTCAGCGCTTCGGTTGCTGCCTTCGCCGCGACTTTCTTTTCGGTTTCGGTAATCGGTATCGGTTTTAAGCCGGGAACTTCCTCTCCGTCTTCTGCCTTATAGCCGGGTATTTCTTTTAAAGTTTCCGCCCTCTTGCCCTGTCCGGCAAATCCTTTAAGTAATCTGGGGAATGTGTCTTTTCCTATCAAGCCGGCCGCCCCGTAAAAAACGATGTTTCTGAATTTTTCCGGCCGGAGCATGGCGGCAACAACCGTGTCTACTGCACCTATGGAATGCGCGATTGCGTCGGTTTTTTCTATGTTTTTTTGGTCGAGAACTTCCACGATATTAAGCGCCCTTCTTAGTATTTCCTTTGGGTATTTATCAATGGCTCCTTCCGGCGCCGAGCTCAAATCTCCGCCGATACGCGGATGGTCGATTGAAATTGCTTTTCGTTTTTGCTGCGCCAGTTCTTCCAGGACGGGCCTATAAACTTCTGTCGAGCAAGCCCAGGACGGCGCGACGAAAACCGGCACGTCGGTTTTGGGTTCATCCGGATCAATTTCCACCACCCTGGCCTTTCCTCCTGCAACTTCAAATTCCTCTTCCCTTTCCTTGAAGAGCTGTTTTTTCTCCACGTTCCCAAATTCAGGTTTTTCCATTAGCATTAATTATATTACGGCATATGAAAATAGCAATATTCTCGGATAATTTTTACCCCGAAATATCGGGTATTTCGGACTCTATAATATCGCTAGCAAAAGAACTGGCCTCAATGGGCCATGAAATAAGGTTTTATGTCCCCCACTATCCGGCAAGATACTACACGAAAGTCGGATTGAAACCGGAAGAAATAAACCTCGGCAAGAATATAAGCGTAAAGAGATTGTTTTCCGTCCCGTATCCGTCGGGCACCGGACAGGGCAGAGCAGTAATTCCAAACCCCTTTGTGTATTTTAACGTCAGAAAATTTAATCCGGATGTCATTCATACCCAGCTTTTTTTCGGAGCCGGACTGGACGCGCTTTGGTCGGCAAGAATATTGAAAAAGCCGCTCGTAGGCACGAATCACACTGCCGTAACGGAATTCGTCAAATACAGCCCGATTGAAAGCAAATGGGTCGCCGGTAAGATGCTTCGCTATGTCAATTGGTACTATGGAAAATGCGATTTTATAACAGCGCCTTCGCGCTCGGTTATAGACGAGATGAAATTCTATGGATTCAATAAAGAATCGCACATCATCTCTAACCCGGTGGATATACAGACATTTTCCGTCTTGCCGAACAAAAATTGGCTTAGAAAAAAATTTGGATTTGGCGATCATACAATAATCCATGCCGGCCGGCTTTCTCCTGAAAGAAAAGTGGATGTGATAATAAAAGCTTTGCCTCTGGTCAAAAAAGAATTTCCAAGAGCCGAATTGGCAATAGCGGGCAACGGGATGGCGCGCAATGAACTTGAATTGCTCGCAAAAAAACTTGGGGTGGGTTCGTCTGTGAAATTCATGGGATTTGTTGAAAAACCTGTTCTGGCAGAGGCCTATAACGCCGCGGAAGTTTTCGCCATAACAAGCACTTCCGACACACAGAGCATGGTAATGATGCAAGCCATGGCGTCAGGCCTTCCGATTATCGGCGTGAAAGCGAGGGCGCTTCCGGAATACATAAACAAAAATAACGGTATATTGATTGAGCCCGGCGACTACGAAGCGCTCGCCAAAAAAATAATTTTTCTTTTTAAAAATCCCGAAACAAGGAAAAAACTCGGCACTGGAGCGAGAAAATTTGCCATAAACTTCGGCTCCGAAAGCATCGCCAAATCCTGGGAAAAAATTTACGAAAATGCGATAAGTAGGGTGAAATGATGAAAGAACATTTCTTGTTTAATGGGGACATTTATTATAGAACGAATGATTTTCTGTCTAATCGTAAAACGCTCGTTTTTATTCATGGGCTAACCGGCAGTTCATCGGCTTGGTTGGAGTACGAAAAAAGATTCCAGGCAAATTTTAATATTCTAACATTTGATTTGAGGGGCCATGGTAAATCCAATAAGCCAAGGCGCTATCAGGACTATGAAATACGGGATTTCGTTCAGGACATAGATGAGTTGATTAGACATCTCCATATCGAAAAATTCACCATGATCAGTCATTCCTTCGGAGTGATAATGGCATTGGAGTTCTTAATCCAGAATCAGACCAAAGTAGAGTCAGCGATATTTTTAGCTCCCATCTTCAACGTCAAAAAAGTTAGGTGGGCACGGATTGTTCACGCGTTGCTCGGTTGGTCTGCTGGTATTATGAGCCAGATTCCATTTTCAGGAAACACCGGCAAGCACGTTGATTATTCTAAGTATCAAAATACTGGTGATTGGAATTTAAGAAGGATGGCGGCTGATGTCCCAAATACTAGCTTCCATGTTTATGTGTATTGTCTAGACCATATCTATAAGTTTAGGGGAGAACATTATCTTGACTATATATCTATTCCAACACTCATTGTTCATGGTAAAAAAGACACCATTATGCCAGTTAAAAATGTTATCGAGGAGGTCAAAAAAATAAAAAATCATAAGCTCATCCTCTTGGATAATGCCAACCATATTCTCGTGTTGAATAATGTTTCCGAGGTTTCACAAGCTATCGAAGATTTTGTTGCCACAATCTAATCTTCAAAAATAGCGGCTAAGGGGTTATAATGCGACTAACCGGAAGAAGTATCTAATTCCGGAAGGTAAATGAATCGCACAACTGACAAAATCAAGCTAAGTTTCGTAATACCGGCTCATAATGAAGAAAATTATGTCGGCAACTGCATCGCTTCCATCCAAAGGGAACTGAAAAGAAGTGGGAGAGAGGCCGAAATAATAGTCATCAACAACGCTTCTACCGACCGCACCGCCGAAGCGGCCAAAAAACATAAAAATGTCCGCGTAGTTCACGAGCCTAACAAAGGCCTGGTGCATGCAAGACAAAGGGGGCTCAAAGAAGCCGGCGGCGATTTGCTGGCATATCTGGATGCCGACTGCATTCTAAATGAGGGTTGGATTGAGGCCGTTTTCACGCAATTCGAAAATCCATCTGTAGTCGCCTTAAGCGGACCAAGGCATTACTACGACATGCCGAAATTTAAAAAACTGCTGGCAGATTACGGCTGGTGGTTCGCGCCAATCACCTATCGCCTCGTGGGCTATATGATACTCGGAGGAAATTTCGTGGCTCGCCGCAACGCGCTCGAAAAAATGGGTGGGTTCAACACCAATATAAAATTCTACGGAGAGGACACTGATATCGCGAGAAGGCTGAATGAATACGGTAAGGTTGTTTTCCGAATGAATTTTTTGGTTCAAAGTTCCGGCCGCCGGCTCATGAAGGAAGGAATTTTTAAAACTTACTGGTTATATGCGGTTAATTTCGCATGGGAAGTTGCTTTTAAAAAGCCGTTCACCGAACATTATCAAGATGTCAGATAAATTCACAACTTACGGACTTCGCCGCGCCGCAGCCGCAGTTGGCGCTTTTTCAATTGTCGGATTAACGGCCATGACATCGGTAATTGATTGGAATAAGTCCTGGCCGTTGGTTCTTTTTTACGCAGTGCTTGTCCTGAACACTTATTTTTCGGTGCGTTGCTTTGCGAGTATATCCCATAAATGGGAACTGAAACAGGAGTTTGTTGATGTAGCGCTAGTCATTATTTATATAATTATGGCTCTTAACTTCAATTCGGTTCAAAGCTTCGTTGTTGTTTCCAATCTTCTTTTCATTGTTGCTATTCTCAAATACATATTATTGGCGGAAACAATCGGGTATTCCAAACTCCTTCGCGAAAAAATACGCGTTAATGCGTTCGGAATACTTTATTGCTTCCTTGCTCTCATCGGAATATTGTGGGGATATGGACGCCAAGTTGTGCTTATCTGGTCAATCGGATTCGCCATTGTTAATGTTTATGTGCTTTTGTTGAAACCGCTTTATAATCCCATAAATCATTATGAAAACCGCGAATAAAATAAGGAATATCTTCATATTGGCTGGCGATGTTCTGGTGCTTTACTTAAGTTTATTTTTGGCGCTTGTCATCCGCTACGGTTCAGAGTTCGAGAAATTTACCGACCAGCACCTGATACCATTCAGTTTGATTTTCATGCCGTGGCTTTTAGTTTTCTACGTGGCCGGACTTTATGACCCGAGACGCCTCCGGAATAATATTGAATTCCTTAAAACGCTGTCGCTTGCGATTACCGTCAACGCGGTTCTCGCGATGTTTTTCTTTTATCTGATACCTTACTTCGGGATAACTCCGAAAACTAATCTCCTTATATTTCTTGCAGTCTTTGCTGTTATCGAAATAATCTGGCGCCGTTCTTTCAACAGAATTACCGTTTCAATCAGCGCCAAGACAAAAATAATGCTCGTCGGCTCAAGCCACTCAGCGGAAGAAATTTCGGATTTCATAAAAGAGAATCCGCAACTCGGTTATGAACTTGCCGTATGGTTGAAAAACAAGAAAGATTTTTCTTACCTTAAAGAAATTTCTGAATGGGAAAATCTTATCAAGAATAACGGCATGGATTTGATTGTTATCCCGCGCTATTTCAAAAATGAACCGGATGCCTCAAAAATTTTTTACCGGCTTTTGATGCTCGGGATTGATATCGTGGATATTCCGACTTTCTATGAAACAATTTTTCATAAAATACCATTGGATGAAATAAACGAAGAATGGTTCCTGGACGAAATAGTAGAAAAGGAAAAATCGTATGGCAGCATTAAAAGAGGTGCCGAATTCGCGCTGGCACTGGCGCTTGGCATCGTTTTCCTGCCGCTCGAAATATTAATAGCGATTCTCGTAAAAATAACTTCGGCCGGCCCGGCAATTTACAGACAGGTTCGTGTCGGAGAAAACGGGAAAGAATTTGTGCTTTATAAATTCCGTACTATGAAGATAGACGCCGAATCAGGCGGACCGAAATGGGCGGAAAAGAACGACCCGCGCACGACCGCAATTGGTGGCTTTCTCAGGCACACACATCTCGACGAATTGCCCCAATTGATTAATATAATAAAAGGAGAAATTTCTTTAGTCGGCCCCAGGCCGGAACGCCCCGAGTTTATAAAGGTTCTCCGCTGGAAAATACCACACTACGATGTAAGACATCTCATAAAACCAGGGGTTACCGGCTGGGCGCAAGTAAACTACCGCTACGGCGCGAGCGAAGAAGACGCAGCCGAAAAATTGAAATACGACATTTATTACCTGAAAAACCGTTCGTTTATTCTCGACATAACTATCGTTCTAAAAACATTAAAATCGTTTTTTATAAACCAGAAATAAGTGGTTTATTAAAACCCCTTACAACTATTATATAATAAAAATATGAAGATTATAGTAACAGGCGGAGCAGGTTTTATCGGTTCCAACATAGTGGATTCCTATATTCGCGGCGGACACAAAGTTATCGTTATCGACAATCTTTCTACTGGCTTCAGAAAAAATCTCAACCCGAAAGCCAAATTTTACAAAGCCGATATAAATAATCTTAAAGATATCGATAGGATTTTCCGCGCTGAAAAGCCGGATGTCGTCAATCACCATGCGGCACTTGCCTCGGTTATTGAGTCAATTAGAAATCCTATTTCCACTTTTCAGACGAACGTCATCGGAACGGTCAATCTGCTTGTTTCTTTTGGCAAGTATGGCCGCGGCAAAAAAAGGAAATTCATTTTTTCATCCACCGGTGGCGCCATTTACGGAAGCCCGAAAAAAATACCGGTAAGCGAGAGCGCTCCACTGCTTCCGCTTTCGCCCTACGGATTTTCCAAAATGCTCGGAGAAGAAGTTATAAAATTTTACGCGCGCGAATTCGGTTTTGATTACCTGATATTCCGCTATCCGAACGTTTACGGACCGCGCCAGAATCCCAAAGGCGAAGGCGGGGTCGTGGCTATCTTCGGCGGACTGATGAAATCCGGCAAGCGCCCGACTATATTCGGAGACGGAACAAAAATGCGCGATTATGTTTATGTCGGCGATATCACCGAAGCCAATATTTCGGCGCTTAAAAAATGCAGGAATGAAATATTGAATCTGGGATGGGGCAAACCAGTCAGCGATAGGGGCATATTTGACGCCATTGCCAAGGAGCTTCAGTTCGGTTCAGGGCCTGTTTACGCCCCGCACCGCAAAGGAGAAGTTTATAAAACCGCCCTCCATGCCAATAAAGCCAGGAAAATGCTGGCCTGGCATCCAAAAACAAAATTAGAGGAAGGAATAATGAAAACTATCTCAACTTTGAAATAGCGTTTTTACCATTCTTTAATGGCTTTCTCCCACCTGTCTAAATTGCCGCAATCATACCAGCGGCCGTTTTCAACAATGAAGCCGACAAGTCTGCCATCTACTGCAACGCCGGGAAAAATGTCTTTTTCTATCATTATGAAATCATTAGAAAAATCCGCGTAATTCAAAACTTCCGACTCAAGCACATATAGCCCGGAAGAAATATAATTTGACGGAGAAGGATTCGGTTTTTCCAAAAATTCCTTAATCAAATGCCCATTCAAAACAGGCACGCCGTATTCAGACGGATTTGGAACCGACACCAGTGCGATTGTTCCAACTCCACCTTTTTCTTTATGGAAATTTATCATTGATGACAAATCGAAATCCTTAAGCTCGTCGCCATTGGACAAAATGAAAGATTCGTTCCCGATCCAGTCCTTTAAAAGCTCTAAACCACCGAAAGTTCCTCTTGGTTTTTCCTCAAAAAATATGGTAATGTTCGCATCAGCTAACTCCCCTTCCAGATTTTTTTTCCAGCTTTCAAAATCTTTTTTATGCGCCAGGCTTACCAAAATTGCTATTTCAGAAACGCCATGTCTCAAAAAAAATTCTATAAGATGGCTAATAATCGGCTTTTTTTTCACCGGTAAAAGCGGCTTTGGAATTTCGTAGGTTATGGGGCGAAGACGAGTTCCGGCTCCACCGGCTAAAATTATTCCTTTCATAAAGGAAAGTATAAACCGAAATGAGAAAATATATCAAGAACTTTCTTTTCAGTAACATTACCAACAGGCAAACTTTTGCCAAAAACGCTTTTTGGTTGGCTTTCGGTAATGTCGGTGGCCGCTTTATTCGGGCCGCCATAATAATTTATGCGGCGCGCGTTCTCGGCGCCGCTGGATGGGGTATTTTTTCATACGGTATAACACTTGTCGCTTTTCTGACAATCTTTGTCGATATAGGAATAAATGCAATTCTCACAAGAGAAAGCGTGAAAACAAAAGGAGACGCCCTAAAGCAGAGCCAGATTATTTCTACTTCTATTTTCATAAAACTTTTTCTTCTGGCGCTCGGCGTAATAGTCGTTATATTCGTCGCTCCGCGTATTTCGACTTTGTCGGGAGTCGAACGGTTACTAGGCATGATGGCAGCCATTCTAGTATTCGATACGCTCAGAAATTTTGGATTTTCGCTCATAAGGGCAAGGGAAAAAATGGAGCTTGAGGCCGGCTTGTATTTGTTTACTAATTTGGCGATAGTCACTGCAGGATTTATTTCTCTCAGCATAAGACCGACAGTAATGTCGTTTACAGCTTCTTACGTTTTCGGAACCGCGCTAGGCCTAATAGCAACCATTTATGTATTACGGAAAGATGCAGTTGAGGCATTTTCTCATTTTTCAAAGCCGTTGGTTAAAGAAATACTTTCATCTGCTTGGCCGTTCGCCATTTCTGGAGTACTCGGCCTTTTGATGTTAAACACCGACATTCTTATAATCGGCATATTCCGTTCGGCGGAAGATGTCGGTTTCTATTCTGCCTCGGCAAGAATTATACAGTTACTTTATCTTTTTGGAGGCATAGCCGCTCAAAGCTCGTTACCTATATTCTCAAGGTTCTTCAAAGAGGAAAAAGATAGGATAAAAATCGCGCTTAAAAACATACTGAGATTCTCTTTTTCTTTTTCTTTGCCAGTTTCTCTTTGTGGAATCGTTGCCGCCGGGGCTTTAGTTGATTTAATTTTCGGAGCTGAATATATACCTTCGGTAATGTCTTTCCGCATTCTTCTTTTAACTCTCGCCTTTAACTTCATGGCGGTCATACTCAGTAATATAGTTTTTGTTTACAACAAACAAAAATTGCTGACTATATACGCCGCCATAGGCGGAATCCTTAACGTTGGATTGGATTTAATTTTAATACCGAGATACGGGATAAATGGTTCGGCCTTCGCAACTCTTTTTTCGTCAATAATCGCCGAGGTTTATCTTTGGTATATAACATGGAAAATAGTCGGCTTTGATTTAAACCTAAAAATAGGAAAAATATTTTTTGCGTCAGTTATTTCGGCGGTTTTTCTTTTCATATCGCTGAAAGCAGGTATAAATGTAATCGTGGCCATGGTCGCCGCCGGCACTCTTTATCTTGCAATTCTCTATTTCCTCAAAGAAACTCTTTGGGGAGAAATAAAATCCATCCTGCGGACTGGATAAATGTGCTGCCTTAAGCCGGCTGCTACCCGGCAAGCCTTCTTTTCATCCTGGCGAGCGCCGGATGTATTCTTTTCCTGATTGATTCGGGAATGAACGCGTAAAAATACTGGAGCTCGTTGAAAACGAGCGCCGGATAATATCCCGGATATTTGTCCTTGTATCTTTTCATAACCATAATTGAGGCCTTGAGGTGCGGCCTTATTTTTATTATGGAAGTGTTGTCATTGGCCATCAGGTAATACGAGAAATATTCCGGCAGATTTCTGAGCTTGCCGATAAGTCCGAGCTTCAACCAAAAATCGCGGTCGCCCGAATAGCGCGTTGATTCGTCGTATAAGCCGGCTTTCTCTCCGGCGCTCCGGCGAAACATTGTCGTGCTGTTAGCCATGGGATTTCCGAAGAGCATTTTATTCCGGATGGCTTCATCTGTTTCCGGCTTGAGGTATCTGTAAACTTCTTTGCCGTCGCCATCAATGACAATCATTCCACCGCCGCAACCTGCGTAGTCGGGATTTTTATCCAAAAATTCTATTTGTTTTTTTAGTTTGTCGGGGTCGCACCACGGGTCGTCGTCGTCCAGCATGGCTACGTATTCCCCTTTCGCCAAGCGAAGACCGCGGTTGTAGTTTTTGGAAATGCCCTGGTTAATTTCGCTTCTTGTATAGATTATCCTAGGCTCTTTTTTAAGCCACTCCGCGACAACTTCGGAAGTATTATCTGCAGAACCGTCGTCGGCAATTATAAGCTCCCAATCGTTAAATGATTGATTTTGGGCGCTTTTAATGGCGGAATCTATCAATCCCGCGCGGTTGTACGTGGCCATCAATATTGATACCTTGGGCATAAAGTAAAGAATAAATGATAAAAGATAATGAATAAAGCGGTTGTATAATCTCTTTGACAAATTATCAATTTTATGCTTAAATTGGCGCAGCTTCACAGGCCTTAAAAACCTGCGGATTGATATACGAATACAACTGATTTCAACCCTTACTCTCGCGGCATGCCCGCGGAAAGGAATTAGAATGAAACATCCGACACTTGTTGTAATTTGTGGGTGGCCTTTCTCCGGCAAAACCACGCTTGCCAAAGGCCTGGTCAAACTCGGCCAGGACAACAAGGATCCTGTTCACCACATCGACATAGACGAGGTGAGAGCGTTGATGGTGGGGATTCCCTATCCTCATCCCAACGAATCACTGGAGTTGATGAAGCGCGATGCAACGGAAATGGCGATGGCTTATCGCCTGCTCCTCGCTGGCGCGCACGAGAACCTTGACATTGGACGATCGCTAATCATCACGGCAACGTTTTCGCGGAAAGTTGGTCAGCAGATGCTTCTCGATCTGATGGCTCAGCACCCGAACGCCGAACTCAAGTTCATTCAATGTGTTCCACAAGGCGACATCGAGGATGAAGTGGCACGCCGCATGGCAAGTCGTGGCTTCGGCGAGGGAGCGTACGTCGGTGGTGTAAATTCGCCGGCGCGCTACTTTGAAGTGAAGGGGCGCTACGATCCCATTGGACTACCCCACATCAAAATCGGAACGTGGGGCTCGAAAAACGACGGAAGGCTAAATGTGGAAATGTCCGAAGCGGTCGGCTATATCAACAACGGCTGAACGCGAGGTTAACAAGAAAAAAAGAAGCCGCACTTTTGGAGAAATCCAGGTGCGGCTTTATAATTTATCTTAATTTATAATCCCTTTTCCGAAAGATATTTCTGTACGTCTGCGTAGCGTTCCGGAGTTCCGATATCTTTCAAATAGTCAGTTGTTTCATAGCCGTAGAATTTTTCTCCTTTGGACAGAATATCCGGCAGCAGCTGGTGGTCTATTTCGTAATACTTGTTTTCTGGAATATATTTCAAAATCCGCTCATTAAATACGAAAGTTGTCCGCATTGCCCGCCAGTTCTCCGGAAGTTCTTTATTCGGCTTAGGATATACTTTTATGAATTTTAGGTTCTTATCAACCTGAACCAGGTCGGAATCGTGAGGATGGTCGTTGAATCCGACGATAGTCATGCCAATCGGATTATCTTTATTATTTAAAAAGGATTCCGCCATCTTTGTATAATCAAGCAAACTGAAAACATCCCCGTATACTACAAAGAAATTGTTCTTCAAGTAACCATCTCCGCCCGAGGCGGATCCGCCTTTGGCGGAAAAATCTTTTATGCCTCCGGCAGTTCCGAGTATCTCCGGCTGTTCCAAAAAATAATTTATTTTGACGCCGAATTTGGAACCGTCGCCGAAATAGTTTTTTACGACTTCCGGCAAATAAAAGAGGTTTATGAAAAATTCTTCCACGCCGTGTTTCTTTAATTGCTCAATGTGCCACTGAAGAAGCGGTTTGCCGGAAAATGGCACCATGACTTTGGGAATGTTATCTGTGAGCGGTTTAAGGCGCGTTCCGAAACCCGCGGAGAGTATAACTGCCTGTGTTATTTTATTTTCCATTGCGAAGAATTGTTTTTACCGCCTCGGGAAGATTTTTAACGACGAAATTCGGCCTTGTATTGTATCCCCTGTGATTTTTGAAACCTCCGGTTTTTACTAAAATTGTTTTTAGTTTCGCCCGTTTACCCACCACAATATCGGGCATCGTGTCGCCGACCATAAAACTTTTCTTTGAATTTATATGAAAACGCTTTATCGCCTGTTTTATCAACCCTGTGTTCGGCTTCCTGCACCGACACCGCACTCGGTATTTCTGCAGATTCGCATTGGGATGATGGGGACAATAGTAAATCGCATCGAGCTTTGCGCCATTTTTACCGAGGCGTTTTACAAGCACGGCGTGTATAAAATCCAACTTTTTCTCCGTAATTAATCCTCTCGCCACTATCGGCTGATTGGTGATTACAATCGCCAGAAAACCGGCGCGATTTAGTTTTTTTATAGCCGCGGCCGCGCCGGGCAAAATCCGCAACTGATTTGCGCTCCGGATGTTTTCAATCGCCGTGTTGATTGTTCCGTCACGGTCCAAAAAAACCGCCCTTGTCATTTTATTTTTTCGTCTCCACTAAATGGTCGAAATAATTCTTGAAGTACTTTGTCATCAAGTGCATCATCGTGTCATGCGTGCTTTCCACTACTTCGTATTCCCCTTTCGGAGTCGGCACGAGTATTTTTATGTCGGCAAGCTGGTTAAGTTTTCCGCCGTCGAATCCAGAAAGCCCTATGACGGGAACTTTATGCTTTTTAGCTACCTCTACGGCATTGATAATATTTTTTGAATTGCCGGAGCTTGATATTGCAATAACAACATCACCGTCCTCAAGAACGTTTTCCAACGGCCCCGCGAATACCATATCGTAACCAATATCGTTCGCCCATGCGGTTAATTCCTCTTCACTTGCGGGAATACGGCTAACCATGAAACGGCGGTTGTGCTGATCAAGATGATTACTGAAAACTGTTTTATTGAAATCCGTCACCCAGTGTCCAGCAATGGCCCACGAGCCTCCATTTCCAAAGACATAGACACGCCCATCGTTTTCATAAACCCCCTGCAAAACATTAAGCGCCTTGGCTATTTCATCATGTGGTAGGTTTTCTATAGCCACTATAGATTTTTTCGAAAATTCGTTGATAAAGTCTTTCATCCCGCTAGAAACAGATTGTCTTTAGACAATCGTGAATAACCGCTTGAGCGGTGGACGACTTTTTATGTGTGATATTTAACATATTTTTGGATTCCATGTAATTGTTGTTTCTTACGGGATTCATTTTTTATTATCTGCTTATTTCGTCGCTATTGAAAACTATCTCGGCTCCGGACTGGACGAATTTTATCGGAATTTCCCGGAACTCATCTAGATTTTTTCCCTTGGCTACTTTTGAAATGGCTTCGCGGATCACCGGCTTTTTGTCTTCCGGGCCAATGAACATTACGCATCCTCCTCCGCCCGCTCCAAGAACTTTTCCGCCCCAAGCCCCGGCATTAATTCCGGCATTATAAAGATCATCAATTGTAGAATTGGAAACATTTGAAGCCAATGTCTTTTTCTTGAGCCAGCCCTCATGAAGCATTTCTCCCAACTTCTTAAAATCACCAGTAAGAAGAACGTCTCTGAAATCATGGACGGAATTTGCCATCTCTTTCATAGTTTCGAATTTATTGCTTACAGCTATATTGGCCTTTTGCTCGGTCAAAACGCTTGAAGCTAATCTGGTTAGACCGGTGTAAAAAAGCAAAATGCTGTTTTCAAGACCGAGGCGTTTTTTGTAGTCCCAAAGAACCGGGTCAACGTCCACGCTTTCGTCCGCATTGAATTGGATGACGTTAAGGCCTCCGAAAGCCGACGCATACTGGTCCTGCTTGCCTATGGGTTCACCGACAAGTTCTATTTCAAGGCGGGAAGCCGCTTCGGCCGCTTCTCCCTTATCCAGTTTATTGCCTTTAAATGCGTGCAATCCCTTCATAAGCGCTACCGAAAAGCTCGAAGACGAACCAAGGCCGGTCTTGGCCGGCAAACTGGCAAACGAACCTATTTCTATTCCCTTTCCTATTCCCATATCCAAAAGAGCCGCTTTTATGCGGGTATGCTGAAGGTCGTCAGGTCTGTCTACAGTTTCCGAAATGGAATAGCGCGCAGACACCTTCGGAATGAGAGGCGTCCTGTTTATGACGACGTAGACGAACTTGTCTATGGCCGTGGAAATGACGCGGCCCGGGTGCTGGCGGTAAAAATCGCCGATATCCGTTCCGCCTCCGACAAAACTTATTCTTAACGGGGCTCTTACTACTATCATTGTTTAAACATAATAAAACAAAGCGTGAATAGTGTCAAAAAATTATTTGGCCTTTTTAACGGTTTGATCAGTAGGCCAGTATTTCATTATTTCCTTGTCGACAGAAATCGCCTTTTCTTTTTGGTTGCTCTCAGTATATACGACAAAAAGACCGTAAAGAAATTGCGGCCGTTTTGGACTTGATTTTAATCCATCCAAAAAATATTTTTCAGCTAAAACAGCGTCTTGCGGTTCATGATGGCGCCTCCAGTTTTCCAAATGAATATTTCCCAAGATTATGTAATTTTGCACAAAGTTAAGGCCACGGTAAGTTGGATAATCAATGTGAAAAATCTCTTCGGCATAATTTACAAGCGCGCCAGAAACCGACTTGGGTTGTTCGGTATTACGAATAATATTCAAAATATGGACGCCTAAAAATCGTTCAATTTCCTGTTGGCCTATCGGCGAATAAAAATCAAATACTTTATCAAAAGCGTTTTTAAAATCATCGACTGTTTTGTACCGACTTATATTTTCAGAAGCGGTGGTATACAAACTGGCTTTGACATATGGCAGATAGGCGGAAGAATATAGCAAATCTACAGAAATCGCCGTTATCATTAACGCTATTAATTGTTTAGTTTTTATATTCATTGAATTGATTATCGGAATTTATTAATTTGTAATTTGCAAATGATAAAAACACGAATAACATTATATATGTCGGCAGAACGTCAAAAATAGTTGAACCAGCAATTAAATAAGCGACTGGCATAGAAAAAAAGATTGCTTCGGTAAACAATGGTCGATAACCGGTAACTGACGAATTTTTCCGTAAGTTGTGGATTTTTTGTTGTTTGTTAAATTTATAGAATTGGATGTAGTAAAGCACGAAAATTCCCAGATACGATGCAAGTCCAAGAAGTCCAATCTCTGCTCCATAATCGAAAATCACGCTATGAGCTCTGTCAAACAATGTATCGTAAAACCTATTTTCTCTTGACGGGATAAAATATCTTGTATCAAAGTATTTATCAAAAACAACGCTGAAGTTTTCCGGCCCCCAGCCAAAAATCGGCCTGTCAACAATTCCCTTAACAGCGATTCCCCAAGTCCAAATACGGGTTGTCCCGGCCTCAAGCGAAATATTGGCAATCTGACCTATAACCGGTGTCTTCTTTATGAATGGCAAATTACGGGAGTTAATTAACAATATCAAACTTGCGAACAATAACAGCAATATTAATCCAGAAATTAATTTCGGATTTTTCTTATGTATTCCGATGATGAGATAAATTAAAAATGCCGATATACCCGCGACAAAGCCGAGAAGGGCCCCTCTAGTTTGAGACAATAAAAGAAATATAGAGAAAAATACCGATAAGAAGCCGTACCAATAAGATTTAAATTTCGTTTCGGAACCAAGCATTAAATAAATTGCAAAAAAAACAGCGAATATCATGAACTGAGCCATATACCCCGGATTTCCCAAACTCCCTTGAAAACGGTCGTTTAACGAGAATCTGTAACCAATAAAACCGCTTACCGAACCGGTGAATAATCCGTATAATACCGACAAAAATGCGGAAACTAGTATCGATTTCAGCATTTTTTGCCAGTCATTCTCATTCCTAAAAAGCGTAGTCATCAGAAAAAAGAAAATAAGTAAGTGGAGTAATTGGACTCCTGACTCGCCGCGTTCAAAATTCCCCCAAAAAGCGGCTAATGGATCGTAAGCAAAAAAAGAAGCCAAAAGAAACATGGCAACAAAAATTGCGACACCAATAGCTATTGGTTTAATAAACGATTTATGATCAATGACTATTTTGCCGCTTGCCCAGGCCCAAATAAAAAATATAAGCGATAAATCGACCAAGGCGCGGAAAAACACGAACTTGCCGACATTAAACGGGAAGATAGTCCAAGGCAAGACAATGACAGCCGTAAAAGGAATTAAGAAAAGAATACCTCTGGAAATTTTGAGATAATTCATAAATGCAGCATCAATATATGGCGATTCCGACTGATTGGTATATAATCAAAGTTTAGCAGAATGGAGCTCAAAGAAAAAATAATTGTTGTCGGTAAATATCTTTTCCTGGCCGGAGTCGCGCTTCTCATTGTCAGGAACAATTCATATCCGTTTTTTATAAAACGCTCGAGTGATATTCTTTTCGCGCTTTCGGCCATTGCCGCGCTTTATGTAATCATCCGGTTCAAAACGGGATATAAAGATTTTCTTTCCAGCAAAAAAGTACTTATCGGTCTGTCGCTTGTTTCCCTGGGACTAATAATAGCATCCTTAAGCGGATATTTTTTTGACGGAACATCTTTTACCAAAGAAGGCATTCTAAACATAGGCAGATTCGCCGAAGTCTTTTTTATAATTTTTCTGGTTTCGTTTTTCCAAAGCTTTGATGGAAACTTTTACAAGAAAGCGGCGCTGGCGCAGTTATCTACGCTTGTTTACCTGCCCACCCTCCTGTTTCCTAACGCCGATTTTATAATAGCGATGTATCGATTCAATCTTTTCGAAAACTGGCCTTCCAATGTCGGGTATTATCTTATCCCGAGCTTGGTTTTAATGGTTGTTTTCCTGTTTCAAAAAACAGGTTCGGATAAAAAATCGTCGGCTTTTATTTATACGGCAGCAGTCGGCTTGTCTGCGATCATTCTCTGGACCCAATCAAGAGCTTCATGGCTTGGATTTGGAGTAGCGTTTCTTCTGTTTCTTTTCCTAATAAAACCCGGATTAAAAAAAATATTAGCCACAATATTGACTGCGACTATCGTTTTTCTGCTGGGTTTTTCCGTACTGCAATTGCAGCCACAGGTTAAAAATATGGTTATTACCAGAATTTTTCCCGTAGCGGATAATCCTGAAATTTTGAGTAACGATACTAAGGCGTTCGCCGGAAAACCGGTATTCGGACTTCTGGCTGACTCTCACCGTCTTGAACTTTGGAAAATATATGCGAATAAACTTGCGGAACACCCCCTAGGATTCGGCGTAAATTACGAACCGGTCAATGTCGGCGCCGGACCGCAAGGCCCGCACAATACCATTCTTGAATTTCTCGTTCTCGCGGGACCTGTCGGATTGGCAGGATTCATCCTGCTTTTGTTCTCCGCTTTCAAAAATACTTCAATAAAAATAAAAAATGCGGCTTTCCAAAACCGCTTGTGGCTTGCTTACCTGTTTTCTTCGCTTGCCGGACTTTTAGTCGCCGCTATGTTCGACAATATGTCTCTTTTCCGCCTGATTTGGCTTATAGCGGGAATGGCCATGTATGCCTGAATTTTATTTTCTTGTCGCGTAAAGATACCCGGAATCTTTGGAAGTATATTCCGTTTTGACGTCAAAATTCTGTCCTTTAAGCTTATTTTCAAACGGCTCCGGCAAATCATGAAATTCCATCGCGATATTTTTAAATCGCCGGAAATCTTTGGTGTTTTCCGCGATTTTAAATTCGCCCCCCTCAATGTCCATTTTTAAAAAATCTATATCGCTGTTTCCAATATCATCGAGAGAAACAACGCGTTTATGAAAAGTTTCTCCCTTGCATTTGTTAATCAAAATATTCAACTTGCTGAAAAGAAATCTTTTCTCGTCGGCTTCATAGCCGACTGCGTTTGCCCCGCGCTTTTCCGAATACACTATGTACTCTCCTATCCCAGAACCGATGTCAACAATTTTGTCTCCGGATTTTATTTTGTAATATTTGTTGTAACGCTCCTCAATAAAAATTTCCTGGAACGAACCGAATCCCTGTTCTCCTTGTGTCAGAAAAAACGATATGCCGTTTCTCAATCTGAATAATGTTATTTTCCCGGGCGTCAGAATTTTGAACCTGTCCCCCACCCAAAGATGCCAGTCCTTAAAGGTAAGTATCCCTTGAATTAAAAGATTTATTTTCCTGAACATTGTTTTTTAAATTCTGAACTCTCGTTTCATTTTATATAAAAACAAAAATCGGTTGAGCATTCTATTTCTCTGAAACCACGCTGTTGTCTAAGATACTCCTCTTCTGCGGCAATCGCAATATTACTGCGATAGTCGGCGCCACCATCTCCAATAAGATGCGCGACGCGCGCCTTCAATTCCGGAAATAGTTTCACTGCTTCTATGACAAGAGCGACTTCCGGCGAGCTTTTTCTTGCGTTTGAAGAAAAGGGCTTCTCAAGGCCGTATGATAAATTTTTGGCATAATCAATTGCCGGTCCCCATCTTCTCATTACCGCATAACGGGAATCGGCGCACAAACCGTATTCCATATCATGGCCAAAAATAAACGTCTGGGCGTATGTAGGACCTATTTTGCCCGAGCAAATGCGTTCTTGGGCCGGAACTTCCTGGCTGACCTTTTTGAAAAGCGCGTAATCGTCTTTTTCAAAGGACCTTGTGTTAAACAATGCGTAAAGGAACCAGAAACTTTCAAAAATGAATATCGCAACCAACGCAATAAATGCAATATGTTTAACTTTTTGAAGCGCGTAGGCGGCCGCCAGAGCGATAAAAGGTACAAGATGGAAACTCCAAAAAGGGTGGTTTTGGGCCAAAGACCAGCCGCCGATTAACGCAAGATACACCACGCCCTGAAACGCAAGCATTCCGGCGAAAAGCCGATGTTCCTTCTTCCTGAACAGAAACACGGCGCCAATCAAGGCAAGCGTAAGACCTATGCCGGTGAACATTCGGATTTCATTCTCTCCTCTGAATAAAATCAGCTTTATGAACGAAGCAGTATATTGGGTTGTGCGATTGATAAAAGTGCTCGGCACCTGCCAAATTGCGTCAACGCCTCCCACGAGAATCACTTGAAGCGCGGTTATTGAAACGGACGCTGCCACTGCGAGCGGCAGCGTCCATAACAAAACGCGGTGATACGCCATATCTTTCTTGAAAAGTACATATATCCACGCCGCGAACGCCGCCAAGAAATATGTCCAGTCCGCAAGGCCGCCGACAACAACACTTAAGAGAAAAAGCCAAACATATTTTTGCTTCTTTTCTGTTTCAATAAGAAGCAAAAGAAGGAAAGAGAGAAGAGTGAAGAACCCTACTATCGTGTGAAACGACGTCATTCTGCCAAAAAAAACAGAAGTGGGAAAAAGCGCAAAAAAGAACGACGCGGTGAATGTCAAAAAATGATTGCGAAACGCGCGTTCAATCAAAAACCAAAATACGACAAGCGAAAAAAGGGAAAACAGTATCGCTGGAAGCCGCGTCTGCCATTCACCGATGCCGAAAAACAAATACGACAAGTAGAGGGGGATACCGATTAATTGGGGATGCTGGAAAAAATATCCGTTTCCGCCCCATATCCAGTTGGGGAGCCATAGTCCGAAGCCGAATGCCATCGGAGAATACGCTATCCAGGCCTTGACCGCAATTCCGAATAAAGCCGGTTCATCATCAAGAATCCCCGAAAACGGCGCCGTGATGTTATGCGTCAGCAAAACTCCGTAAAGCGCCACCAATACGACAAGCACTATAAGGCGTGTCTTTTTATTTTCGAGAAAAATGTTGATTTGAGGACCCATCTTAAAAATATCTTCGGCCGCGATATCAGCCCGGCAACGCCGTTACGCGCCATATTCGCTCCGATACCACTCGGCGTAATCCTTAACGGATTTTTCGGGAGTGAATTTCGGCTTCCAGCCGAGTTTTTTAAGTTTTGAAACATCTGATACGGCGTGGCGTGTGTCGGTTCTCCTGAATCCTCCGATTACTATTTGTGACTTCGTAGGAATTATTTTTTTGACGAGTTTCGCGAAATCAACCACTTTTAAGGCCTTTCCTCCTCCGACATTGAAAATTTCGAAGTTTGTTTTTTTGTTTTTCATGGCAAGCAGATTTGCCGCGACGACATCGTTTATGTTAACGAAATCGCGCGTCTGATTGCCGTCTTCGTAAACGGTAATCGGCTTTCCGGAAAGTGCCTGCGTGACGAATATGCGGAGGGCGCCGGAATAAAGATTAAGCGGCGACTGCCTAGGTCCCTGGACTATTGAATAGCGTAGAAGCGTCGTCGGTATGCCATAGGTTTTGCCGAAACGGAGCGCCAGCCGCTCAATGGCTTCCTTAGAAAGGCCGTATGCATTGGTCGGCGTCAGCTGCTGTTCTTCGCGGAGCGGATAATACTTTGCATGCTGGCCGTGTTTGCAAAGTATGTCGAACTTTTTCGATTTGAATTGTTTTTCGGTCCTGACCTCAGGGAAGAAAAACTTTCCGTTGTGTTTGCACTGGTAAACGCCGTCGCCGTAGGCAAACTGCGTGCTGGCCAGAATAACCTTTTTGACCGGTAGCTTCTTTTCAACGATCAATTCATAAATAATCGCGGAACTGACCGTGTTAGTGTGAAAGAATTTGCTGAAATCAGGCCGCTGGTCCTGGTAGGCCGCCAGATGATAAACGTAAGAAACGCCCTTAAGCGCCTTGAGCAAATCTTCTCTTTTGCGAACATCTCCGCGTATGAGCGTGAATCCCTTGTTCAAAACGTATTTCGGCCAACGCCCCTTGTGCGCCGGCGGCTGAAGATTGTCCAGAATGACTACGGAATATCCCTTTTCTGAAAGCGCGTCGGCCGTGTGAGAACCGATAAATCCCGCTCCTCCGGTTATTAAAATCTTCTCTCTTTTCATCCCGTTAGAGACAGGTTGTCTTTAGACAACCGTAAATAAGCCGCTTGAACGGCAACCGACTTTTTGAGAGTTAATATATGGGATATTTTGCAAATCATTGAATGTTTGTCTCTAACGGGATTCATTCCTTATAAAATAGCATCTTATGCTTGAGTTGCCAAAAGAACTTTATGGTCCAGGAAATGAAGCCGCCGGGCATTAATAAAACAAAAAACAATATGAACGGATAAAAAATCGCCCAAATACTTCCGCGCGAAGCTTCTTTAAAAAGAGCCAACGCCTGTTTCTTTTCTGAAAGAAGCAGATGCGCCACGCCCAATTTTATTCTTAGCAGACGGATGATTTTTTTTGCTCCATATTTTTCCCTTTCTTCTTCCGTCATTCTGGAAAAAAGATTTTCAAAGCTTATCAGGTTCATTTTCTTCATCTTCACCTGATTATGAAAGCCGGAAAGGGTTCCTCTGCTTATCCTGTTGTGATGTAGCGGCTTGTTCACGAAACCGAACTTGACGCCCCGATAAGCCAAGCGCCTCCACAAATCCCAGTCCTCGGCGTCGCGGAAATCCGGATTGAATCCGTTCTCGGAAGCGAAAACTTCGCGCCGCATCATAACGGAACCGGGATTTATGAACTGGTGTTTTAAGAGCTCGCGGAAAATGTCTCCTTCCGGCATCGGCCGGTCATATCCGTACATGGTCTCGGGAACTCCGTCGTAAAAACTCAAAACACGGCAGTAGACGGCGCCGTAATCAGGACTTGATTCAAGAAATTCGGCTTCTTTTTCAATTTTATCCGGAGCATAAAAATCGTCTGCATCCAGAAAAGTAATATAGTAGCCGCGTGACAATTCAAAGGCTTTGTTTCTCGCTATGGAAATTCCGCCATTGGGCTGTTCGAAATAAATAATTTTTTTGTCTTTAAGATACGGCTTCATAACGCCAGCCGTGCCGTCGGTTGAACCGTCATTGACGATAACGACTTCGACATTCGGATAGGTTTGGCTCAAAGCCGACTCCAGCGCCGTTTTTATGAATTTCTCGGCATTGTATGCGGTTATCAAAATTGAAACTAGCGGTTTTTTATTCATTTCCATGGGCATTTTCCAGTCCGATTTTTTTGAAAATTTCTTCCAGTCTTTTTTCGTAAGTGTGATCGCGGATGACGCGTTCATAGCCGGCTTTGGCCATACGCTCCCTTTCTTCATTATGAGAAAGATAATAACGGACAATTTTCGGAATATCTTCCGGCTTTTCATAAACTGCTATTTCTTTTCCTATTTCAAAAAATTTGTCCAAATCGTCGGCTTTTCCCGTAAGCAGAAATCCGCCGCAGGCCGGTATCTCGAAAATTCTCGCCTTTATCTGAGAAATTTTCCTGCCGACAAGCCATGAGCGGAAATTTCTCGGGAAGTGCCAAAAATCGGGAACTATTTTTTCAACGCTCCTCCTGAAAAAAAGTTTGCCGATTGATTTGATTGAAAAGTCCGCGTTGGGAGAATTTATCCCGAGATTTACTTTGCTTTCGTAAAAAAGGCGTATCATGTCGTTTTCGCTCAGCCGTCCAGTTTTCCAGCCGGCGCCGAATGAAGAAACTGGAACTCCTTTTTTGACAAGGTCGGCGACTATCCGACCACGTTCTTTATTCCAGGAACCGATGAAACTGACGTCCGTTTTGCGGCTGGTGTTTGCAGGCCTGTAAAGCTTTACGTTGGCCGCCCATTGCGAATAGATGACGTTTTTGAATCCGTCTCTCAGATACCATTGGTATGGCTGGGCGTAAACTGTAACTGTCCAGTCAAAATGCGCGGCCCATTGCTTTGAATAGCTGTAATAACGCCAGGTGTCGTCGGAAAACCAGGCCAGCGTTTTCATTTTTCCTTTTTTCCTTATTTCGTCGAGGAGTTCCATATTGACCTCGTCTGTCAGCATGAAAACAAACAGCAGGTCCGGCTGCTCGCGGTCTATGGCTTCTTTAAGTTCTTCGTTGAAGCGTTTTTTGCCGACTTCAAGAATGCGGTCAAAAGGCAGATAAATTACTTCAACTCCCGGCATGTTCTTCAGGCTTAAATAAAAATTATTGTGCTCAAAGCTAAGGCCGTAGCTTTTCTTGTAAAAAGAATATTGTATGCCGGTATAAATTATTTTCATGAAATTAAAATGTTTACTATTATTTTTTGAAAGCTATTTCGGTAAAATCCCTGACATACGCGTCCCAGCTTATATGGTCCTTGGTAAATTTTTGTCCGTTTGAAGCGATTTTTACGTATAATTTTCTGTCTTTCGTAAGCTGTTCCACTTTGTCCGCTATTTGATTCGGCTGAAGAGGGTCTACAAAAAGCGCGTTTTCGCCGTCTTTCAAAACCCCTGCCACGCTTGTCACGCTGGAAACAATAAGCGGCAGACCGGCCGCCATCGCTTCAAAAGCCGCTAATCCCCAAATTTCAATGTGGTTCGGAAAAATAAAAATGTCGCTTTTCCAAAAAACATCAAGAAGTTCTTTTTCGTTGACGCCTTTAAAATCAAGCTTAATGTAATTTTTTATTCCGGAATCCTGAACAAATTTTTCGAACTCGCTCCTGTATCCTTTATTTTCCCAAAAATCGCGGCAAATTATATCAGCCCTGGCGTCATAACCGCGGCGCCTTAGTTCTTTTGTGGCCATGATTATATCTTCAAAACGGCGGTATGGACTCAATGCGCCAATCGCTATTAAACGCACGGTTTTACCATCGCTTTTATATTTTACTTCATTGAAAAAATGGCTGTACTCGATTCCGAGATAAAGGAGCGACACAGATGGACAAAATTTCTGAGCTATTGGAAAGCTTCTTTCATCCATAACAACTATATGGTCGACGGCGTCGTAGAATTTTTTTTCAAACATCGGCTCGAGATAAAAAGAAATTTTGCTTAAAATATCCACCAAAAAATTCTTTTTGGGGCGGTAATTGGCCGGTGGATCATGCATAGTCCAGATAGCTTTGACGTGCGGATTTATTCTCTTGTAAAAACGCGCTACTTGATAAGCATAGCCGTTGTGGCAGTCGAGAACATCAATGTCCGGCGGTAATTTTTGGGCTATGTTTTTTGCAGTACGGACCGACCAATAATGGTTTTTCAGTTTTCCCATTATTTTTTTAAAAACGTTGGTTGAAGAAAATTCTTTCAAAATGGAATCAAGTGTTTCTTTCTGAGGAACAATCGTAATTTTTATTTTTTTCCAGAATTCGGAAAATGGCCCGGGATCGAAAGATGGCGTAAAAACCATAACATTGTGCCCCATCATTTGGAGTGCAGCGGCAAACGAACCGACGCATCGCGTATCCCCCATCGGAGCGGAAAGAGTGAAGTGGACTATGGCTATTTTCAGTTGTTTTCCTTCGTTTTTCCCGGGCATTATTTAGTCTGTAACTTTTTTCACAAAATTTTTTATTTTAGACGAATCGGGCGACAAAGAAAGAAATTCGCGGATATGCTTTCGGCGATTATTTAGCTCCCGTTCGGAAATATTTCTCAAAAACTTATTCAATCTAGGGTAATCCATAAATTCCTTAAAATCAACAATGCATTTTGCGGGAACTAGATTATTGATATCGGGCGCGCCTAGATAAACCGGTATTGTGCCGACAGCAAGGCAATCAAAAATTTTTTCACTTATCCATCCCGGGTAGCTGCAGTTTTCGAATAATATAGCGAACTTATATTCGCTCAATGTTTTCAATTTATCAGGTACTGCTCCGCGCCAGGAACGCTTAATATATTTTCCATAAAAAATATAAAGCGGGTGGCGTATAAGCGAATTCCAATAAAATCCATAGAGATCGAAATCATCGAATTGACTAAAAAATTTTATTGCCCTTAAACGCTCTCCATAAAGTTCGCTGCTCAATGAATGTGGCCGCACATTGGAATTTATCATGGTTATGTATTTTGTTTTCGGTGAATTAAAATATTGGCTGATTATGTTTTCTGTTCTATATTCGAAATAATTCAAGTATTCCCAGCCTTTGTTCTTTACTCTAACAGTAATGAAAAACTTATCGTAAAATCCTGAATTTTTGATTTTGTCCAAATGCGAATACACATATGGCGCAATCGCCGGAGGCTCGAGTTGTATTAAAATCTTTTTTCTGAAAAATTGTCGGTTTTTAAATAAAAAATTTCTGCGTTCCAGAAAAAAATTTTTCCTGTTAAGTAAATAGGTTAAACAGTTATAAATGAGCCATAAAAAATTTTCCTCCGGATGGTTCAAGACAATTAAAATATCATCATTTTGTCTTTTGCTTTTATCCCATTCGCTATACAGCTTCACTTGGATACCTTTTTGCGCGCAAAGTTCATAAAACTTATTCCAAAAAGGCGCGTAGGAAATGCCGCCATCGTACGGCCTGAACGAAATTTTTCCATCTATGAAATAATCAGCCGGGAATTGATCGCGCCCCGCAGGCAATATATATATATTCATTAACGCAATCAAGTGCTTTGGGTTTTTACGAATTTTTCCAATTTATTTCCCAAGCGGGAAACTATGTTTTTGTCTTTGTTAATGATGTTTTCTTTTTCGCTTTCATCTTTAAGAGAGAATAAAAAGTTTCCGGATTTGGTTTTTATCAGCTTATAACCTTCCGATATAACAACTCTCCCAACAACTATGATTCCGGATAAATCGGGGTCATGACTAGAAAGCTCCACAAAAATATCCCTGTCGTTTCCGTCAAAAATATTTTCTCCCTTGAAACCTGAAATTTTTTTTATCTTAGCGAAAGAAAGCATCGTCGCCGGAATATCAATCAGAGATCGCGGGATTTCGCTGACTCCTGGCGCTCCGGAAAATTTTTGCGGCGCGACGACAATAAGTGGAACGCGCACGTTTTCATTGAACCCTTTTTGCATGTGTATGAACCCTCCGTGTTCGCCGAATTCTTCGCCATGGTCCGCGGTTATAAAAATTGCCGTTTCGCCGTTTATTATTCCTTTTTCCGAAAGATCTTTGAAAAGTTCTTCAAGCGCTTTGTCTATGTTTTTTATGCTCTCGTCGTACATCCCGATATAAAGCTTCCTGAAAAGATTGTTTATCTTCGGATATTCGCCGAAAAAAGTCATAAGATAATCCGAAAGATATGACTTTATCTTAAAAATAATTTTATTGCCGTAGCGCATGAATAATCCGTATGGGTCGTGCGCATCCATATAGTGAACCCAGAGAAAAAGAGGTTTTTTAGAATTTTTAGGGAGTTTATTTTTGATCGCTTCGTTCATTTCAAAAGCGGTGTAGTAATTGGGTATCGGACGGACAATATTGAGATACATCTTCCTGAAAGTGGTGATGAATGGCTCAAAAAGGCCCATAAAACGCCAGAAAATGCTTGGCCGCTCCGAAGCTCTCGTTTCCCAGTCAAAAAGCTTTTTTATGATTTTGGACTGCCAACTGCCGGAACGCATGGCAGACCCTGTAGCGCCTTCCTTAAAGTGGCTTAGATAATCAAAAACGTCCCAGTCACGGCCGTAACCGAAATACGGGGAAAGATAGGCGTTTGAATGAAATCCCATCGTCAGATAACCGGCCTTTTGCAAAACTTCGGAGATAAGCGTTCTTTCGCCGGTAATCCGAGAATACCCGCCGAAATCAAGCGGATAAGTGGATGTCATTATTCCCGTGAATGACTGCGGCGTTGAAGCGCCTGTGGAAAAAGCGTTTTTGAAAACAACCCCCTTCTTCGCGAGAGAATCAATGAACGGACTGGTGTCCTTTTTATAACCGTACAGACCGAGATGGTCGGCGCGCAAAGCGTCCAGAGTTATTAATATTATGTTCGGTTTCTTCATTAGATATTTTTTATCCTGCCTACTCCTATTATCTCTCCTCCCTGCTTGATTACAAACTTGTTGAGAAATGTTTCTTCTGTGTCCAAAAGAAGCGGATTTGAAAGATTCAGCCTTAATCCGATTATCTTGTTTGTTTCCGCAGGAATGCTTCCCTGATGTTCGGCTTTGGAAAAACCGCATTCTATGGTTATTTTCTCGGCAGGATTGAAATTTCCGAAAAGAAAAATTTCGCTCCCTGCCTCTTTAACGGAACGCGGAGCGTTTTTCTCCGGAGCGATAATTGTTCCGCGGGATATTTCTGAACCGGCTTCAAGCGCGATTCCGGCATTCTCGCCTTCCTTTATGGATTCGGTGTCATCACCGGAAACGGAAAGTAAATTTGATACTGTAAATGTTTTTCCCGAAGGCAAAGCGATAACCGATTCTCCTTTTTTAAGTTCTCCGCTTTTGACGTTTATGGCCGCCAAGGATTCCCCGTTTCTCGGATAAACATCCTGGACGATGGCGCGCATCGGCAGCGAAACTGCTTTCATATTCGCTATCGTGTCTTCAACTTTTTCAAAAATACTCATTCCTTTGAACCACGGCATTTTGTCCGAAACTTTCGCGACGTTCTCCCCTTCGCGCGCCGAAAGCGGAATGTAATAAACATCCTCCGGATTGAACTTGCCGGCAAGAATAGTTTCCATTTTTTCCTTTATTTTTAAAAATTCGGCTTCGTTGTAATCAAACGCGTCCATCTTGTTGACGCCGACAATGAGTTTTTTCATCCCCAAAAATTCCGCGAGCATAAGATGCCCGATGCTCATTTCGTCTATGCCTTCTTTCGCCGAAACCATAAGTATCGCCATATCTGCGCGCGAAGCCCCGGATATCATCTGATGCACCAGCTCCGAATGCCCCGGCACGTCTATGAATATGTATAGAGCGCCGTTTTTGCCGTTAACGAAAACGGATGCGGTGTCATAGGTCATTTCCTGTTCGCGCTCCTCCTTGAAACTGTCGAGGAGGTGCGCCCACTCAAAAGGCCGTCCCGCTTCCGCGTCTATTTCTTTGGTCATCTCTACCTTGTCGTGCGGGACCGAATTCGTGTCAAAAAGAAGCTTGCCGAGGAATGTGGATTTGCCGTGGTCTTTGTGCCCAAGAACTACGATTGATGGGGTCATTTGAAATTTAAAAATAAAAAATTTATTAAGATGTTATTAAGCAAACTGTCTCGCAGGCCGAGCGGGCATGGTGTCCCTCCTGCTCGCAGGAGGGACGAGCGAGGCCGAGAGCAAACGCAATTTTCTCGCCGGGAAAATTGACAGTGTGTTTGCGTATAACATCGCTGTAAATCCTTACATATACCCCAGCGCGCGGAGCTGCTGCATGACATATTCTTTTTCTTTGTCCTGTGCCCTGCCTCCGCGTTCCGAGTCGGTTGTTTTTTCAATTTCCGCGATTATTTCGTCCAAAGTTTTCGCGTCGGATTTCATCGCCACGGTGCATTTCGTGCATCCGAGTGAGCGGAACCTTTCGCCTGCCTGCCGCGGCGCGTACCATTTTTGTAAAGCACCCTTTTTATATTCTCGCTTTAGCCATTGACGCCCAAAACCTGTTTTTAACTCTTTCTCTCTTTTCACCGCCTCATCTCTCGTAGCAAATTCTTCAAAATGGATAACTTCTGTAGGTTTATGCTCTTTCGTCCAAGTAGCTTTACCTTCTTTATGTTCCTGCCAACGCTTGGGCATATTTTCTGTTTGGCCAATATAAAAACTATTGTCTTCACATCTGATGACATAAGTTGTTGGGCGCGGCGCAGGCAGGCCGTTCCGTGAAAAGTAAAGCGGATTCACTGGAAGTTTTTCCGCCTTGAGGTATTTCCAGACGTCTATTTCCTGCCAGTGGAGAAGCGGGTGGATGCGGACATGGTCGCTTTCCGGAAAATCGGAAAGGTAATCCCAAATCTCCGGCGCCTGGTTCTTGTAGTCCCATTTGTATTCCTTGTCGCGCGGAGAGAAGTATCGTTCCTTGGCGCGGATGCCGTGCTCGTCGCGGCGGATAGAAACTATTAGTGCGTCAATTTTCCGCTCATCCATAACTTTTTTGAGCGCGTCGGTTTTGTTTCCGCCACAACAATCCACTCCTGATATTTTGTCCTGTTTGACTATGCTCTTCTCGACGACCATTTCGAATCCCCAATCTTTGGAAACTTTTTTGCGGAGCGCGTATGTCTCCGGAAAATCTATTCCGTTATCTATATGTATGACGGGGAAAGGAATGTGCCCGAGAAAAGCTTTTCTCGCAAGCCCGAGCGTAACAGTGGAATCCTTGCCCATGCTCCAAAGCATGGCTACGTTTTTGAAACGCGCTTTCGCTTCCCTGATTACCGATATACTTTTTTCTTCGAGTTCTTTAAGGTGTTTGTCCATGGTTTTGTTTTTTGTTTTACGACTTCTTTTTTTTGAGATATCCGAGTGCTTCCAGTTGTGCCTTGACGCTTTCTGCTCCCGAGAACGAACTTTTGTCTTCGTGCCCTGCAAGTATCTCACGCAGAACGAAAGTAACAAAAGAAGACGTGGATGCGAATCCGCTGTCTTTAATGAGTTTCTGGACCTTTTTATTGAGCGGGTCGGGTATGGAAACCGTTGTGTACTTCATAGTTATAGGCAATTATACTCTCTTATGGGAACCTGTCAAATATGTTCCCTTTTGCACAGCAAATATCCAGATTGCAATTGCCCCTTTCCCCCGTTTCCGCTAACATATAAGTCATGAAAACAATCACCAGAAAGACCTGCCGTTTGTGCGGTTCAAAGAATCTTAAAAGCATTATCAACCTCGGAAACCTTTACGTTTCAGATTTCGTCAAAAGCAAAAAGGATAAAGGCATCAAAGCCCCGCTTGAATTGGTGCTCTGCCAGAACAAGAAATGTGACCTCCTCCAGTTAAAGCACACCGCTCCGCAGGAAATAATGTACTCACGCCATTATTGGTACGAGTCCGGAATTAA
Source organism: uncultured Candidatus Saccharibacteria bacterium (assembly GCA_964360535.1). Lineage (GTDB taxonomy): Bacteria > Patescibacteriota > Minisyncoccia > UBA6257 > 2-01-FULL-56-20 > JACQKT01. The sequence goes on along the minus strand of CAYHXB010000001.1, from coordinate 28,084 downwards.
TCCGGTTATCATTTCTGATCTCAAGCAAATAGTCGCTCAGGCGATAAAAATGGCCAAGCCGAAACCTGCCCGCCGAAGCATCGGCGCAGGCGGGAAAGGCGATGTGTTTCTGGACATCGGCGCCAATGACGGCACCATGCTCGGATTCGTACCGAAAAAATACGTCCGCGTGGGATGCGAGCCGGCCGACAACCTTCAGGCGAAACTTAAAAAGAACGCCGACAAAACAATCCACGATTTCTGGTACAAGGAAACTTACGAGAAACTCGGCTTGCCGAAAGCGAAAATAGTCACAGCCATAGGAATGTTCTATGACATGGAAGACCCGAGCCAGTTCGTCCGCGACGCCGAAAGGGTTATGGCCGACGACGGGCTTTTCATCGCCCAGCTGATGACGCTCAAGCCGATGATAGACAAGAACGACATCGGCAATATCTGCCACGAACATTTGGAATTTTATTCTTACCCGTCGCTTGTTTATCTTTTTGAGAAAAACGGCTTGGAGATTTTCAAAGTTGAGGAAAATTCCATCAACGGCGGCAGTTATCGCCTCTTCGCTAGGAAACTGAACAAAGGCAGTATCAAATTCCCGGAAGCAAAATTTGACTACAAGGCCTTCGGAAAACGGCTTGAAGAAAACAAAAAGAAAACTGTTGATTTCATTAAAAAGGAAGTTAAAAAAGGCAAAAAAGTTTATGCCTATGGGGCGTCCACAAAAGGAAACACGATTCTCCAGTACTACGGACTGACCAACAAACTGATAACCGCCGCCGCCGACAAAGACCCGAAGAAATGGGGCAAATTCACGGTCGGCACGCTCGTTCCGATAATTACCGAGGAGCAGGCAAAGCGCGACAAGCCGGATTATTTCTTCGTTCTTCCCTGGGGCTTCGTCGATTCCTTCAGAAAAAAAGAAAAAGAATTTTTCAAACGAGGGGGAAAGTTCATTGTCCCGGCGCCGAAGTTCAAAGTTATCAGCAAGTAATAATCCCGCCATTGGCGAGGTTGTTTGACATTTTAACGAATTTCTGTATAATTTAGCACAGCAACGTTCGCCTGCTTTAGGAGAACGCCCACAAATTAATACAAGGAAAAATCATGATTATCGAAAAAGTTGCACCCTTGTTCGTCATGTTTCTAGCAGCTTATCTGCTAAAACAAGGCGGCGTGCTGAAAAAAGAACACAACGATGTAGTCGGTAAGCTGATTGTCTGGCTGGTGGCGCCGGCGGTGATTACCAAATCGCTCGCCCAGGCGACCGTCACTCCGAATCTGCTTTATCTGCCGATAATTGCCGTCCTCGGCGTTTTGTCTCTCTTGGCTATCGGATACGCACTTTCGTACCTGCTGAACCTGAAGGGTAAGACGCGCGGGAGTTTCATTATTGCCTTCCCGACCCTCGAAGGAGGAACTGTCGGTTATGCAATGATGTTCGCGGTATTCGGCGAGCTGGGGCTTTCGCGGATAGTCCTCTGGGACTTCGGCAATGCACTCATCGAATTTTCGCTGATTTACTTCGTTGCAGTCTTGCTCGGCAAGGGCACCGGAGGAAGGGCAGCTGTAGGCCAATCGCTTATTCAGATGTTCAAGACGCCTCTCGTCTGGGCTATCCCAGTCGGGTTGCTGCTGAACTTCACCGATGTCCATAACCAGATGCTTTACGGCATCCTTGATGTCGCTGGCGGCGGACTGGTGTTTTTGGTAATGACGATGCTTGCGCTTGAATTTGAACCGAAGTCTGGTTCGTTCAAGCTTCCTGCCATTACGCTGGCGCTACAAACAGTTAGCAGTTTGGCTGTCGCCTTCACTCTCGTTTGGCTCTTCGGCCTTACGGGAATGGAACGCGCTGCGGTCATCATCGGCACCTGCCTACCAACGAGCATTATGGGACTTGTCTTCGCTAAGGAGAACGATTTGGACACGGAATTTGTGTCTAACCTCCTGGCGCTCGGCCTGCCCTACTCGCTCGTGTTCCTGTCCGCCCTGATATATTTCATATAAAAATAAAGGGTGGATAAAAAGATTGAGAAACAGGGCCGACCTTCGGGTTGGCCTTTTTATTTGACATTTATATAAATATAATAAGAAAAACCACAATGTTTATCTGCGCACGTTGCGGAAATCCATCTCAGGACAATTCTGTCGGGAATAAAATAATGTTCATGCGTCATGGCAAGACGCAAATGAACCTCGACAACATCTGTGTCGGTTCCATTGATGAGCCAATATGCAAACTCGGCGTAGAACAGTCACAGGAAGCCGCAGAAGAGTTCGTTTCTTCGGGCGAGAAAGTAGATGTGATTTTTTCATCGCCATTAAAACGTGCTCGCACCACTGCCGAAATATTTGCCAAGAAACTTGGGGTGCCTTTGTATTTCAGTGAATCCCTTAGCGAACGAGATGCTGGCGAGATACAGGGCAAACCGGAAACGCCCGAAAGCGAAGCGCTTCTTCTGAAGTATGACTATCTTCCAAAAGGAGCAACGCCGTTAGTGGATTTCGAAAAAGAAACATCTTTATTTCTGAAAGGTCTTGATGGCAATGAGTTCGGCAATAATACTCTTCTGGTGACTCATGGGTTCAGGATGCTTACTATCATCAAGCTCATTAAGGGCTGGAATGTGGATCACATCATGCGTTTTACACCGCCGAGTAATTGCCAAATTATTACATTCTTTTTAGGTGAACCTTGCAAGAGTTGCAACAATAAATTTTACGAACTGCGATAGTACCAACGCATAATTTGACATTTCCATAAATTTCTGTATAATTTAGCACAGCAACGTTCGCCTGTTTTATATAGGCGAAACGCAGCAGAATTGAATAATCCCGCAACGATAGTCTATCAAGGAGAAGTCATGAAACGCATCTGGGAAGAACTGCCCGCTTTGTTTGCCGCTGTCCGCAAGAGCCACGAAGAAGTCGGACTTGTAGGACATCACGACTTTGTCCATGCTGCGCGTGTCGGAGAAATCGCCTGGCAAATCGCCTTTAAGGAATGGGGTTTTGAACGGCTTGCTTTGCTCTCGGGCGCCGCTGGCCTGTGCCACAACGCCGACCGGGTATTGCAAAAGAAATTCGGAGTTGGACGGCGCGAGGTCCCGAAAAAGAAAGTTGAAAAACTTGTTCTCGACTGGCTATTGACCGAAAGCGAATTTCGGCCACCGACACCGACGAGAAAGGAAGGTGCGGAATTGAGGCAAAGAACTGTGATTGACGCGGTTCTTGGTCACGATGGACGCAACTCGCCTGACGACCCACAAGTGCTCATCGCCCTGATGGACGCCGACCGCATCGTCAACCTGGATATCGACCTCTTCCCGAGGTCGGGCCAGCATTACCATGACCTGCCGGTTGTGGACTACAAGCATTTTCTGGACGACCCGGAAGCAACCTACCGCAGCCCCAAGAGCGTCCTCAAAGATATCTCCTATTCGCTCGACTGGGCAGACCAAAACACTCCGGTCTGCGTGCGGACGAAGCTCGGCAAAAAACTCGCCGGCGAGCGTGCGACCACATTCCGGATTTTCTTCCGGATGCTCAATCAACAGCTCGAGCAGGAAGGCATCAGCCCTTACCCATTCGACTGAACTCCGGCGCAACGCCGACATTGTCCGTCATAGTTTCAGCGACGGCGGAGAAACGACTCTGAGGGGAACGCAGCTAACCATGCCGCGTTCCCCTCTTTTATTTTTATAATAAAGTTATTTTATCCCGAGTAAATCGAACAACTGACGCACGCGATTTATATAAGTATGGTCGCGAAGCGCTCTTTTTGTCCCGCGTTCCTGTATGGCGCGGCGTTCATCGTCGTGCTTGAGATAGTAATCTATTTTTTCAAACCAATCTTTAATCCAATCGCCGTTTTTATCGTCAGCCCTGGCCGCATCGCCCGACTTGGCTGACGGGCAGGCCATCACCATCTCGTCTTCCGAGAAATATTTACGTAGAGGCGGGACAAAATCGCATATCTCAAATCCCCCGCAGGCCGCAATTTTGAAAGTCCGCTCGTTCAAAATCACGTGGTCTTTTATATCCTCGGTGCGCGAATGAATGTTAATGCAGATTTTTGCTGAAGAATAAAGCGCTGGCTCGTCCTCGGGCGGCACCGTCATTCTTATTTTCTGGATGAAATTTTTTCCGCTTTCCAATCCGGCCTTCCTGAATAAAAATCCTGCTATTCTCAAAATCTTGTCTTTCAGTGTCCAGTTCGGGCCGAATACCTTCACGTCGTATTTTTTTCTCAATGGCGGAACTAATACCTTTAAGATTTCTTTTTTCTTGGGAACTTTGGCGTCTCCCATAAAAACAATGTCGCATTTGTATTTGGGAACCGGCTTGCCGGGACGCATTTTATGATGGGCGGCATTGGCGATAACGACATATTTTTTGCCGGTAGTTTTTCTGAATCGCTCCATCCAGGCGTCTTCCACCTCTCCATAATATATGTCGGCAACATCGTGATTTATAAGAATATCGGCCGTTTCCGGGTCCGAATCAAAATAAGCATCCACCCTTAAAACCACCTTCCCGCCGTTTTTGCGGAATGACGCCAGCGCCGGAAGGTCGTTTTTCCTGACTCTCCCTTGACTGGTCATCAAAATATCGGGTTTCACTTCCTTCAGCCGTGATTCCAGATTATTGCCGGCCTCAAGCCAGAAATGCTCGTGTCCTAAGGTTTCAAAAGCGTCCATGAATCCTTCGCCTATCCATCTGTCGGCGCCGAGTCCGCCTACGTAATTTATTTCCGAAAGAATTCTCATGATTTGAACAAATCCATCATTTCATCTGCGTATTTTTCCCAGGAAATATTTTTCTTTATGAATTCCTGTCCGTTTTTTGCTATCTTGAAATAAAGTTCGGGCTGGTCGGCTATTTTTTCAACTTTTTCGGCAAGGTCGGCGGCGTCTTTCGGTTTTACGAAAATCGCATTTTCTCCGTCGGCCAACTGGGTGCCTAATTTAGGTTCATGATTCGCTATAACGAGAATTCCGGCCGCCATCGCTTCCCACATCACCAAGCCGAAGGTGGAACCGCTTCGGATGGGAGGAACGTGTATGAGATGAAAAAAAATGTGGGCCTTTTTGTAAAGTTTGCGGAGTTCTTTTTCCGAAGCGCCGGCGAAATTGAGCTTTACCAAATTTTCGAGCTTATTTTCTTTAACCAGATTTTCGAGCGTCCGGCAGTATTCGTCCTCTCTCCAGACATTATTCGCCACAATATTCAGTCGGAAATTCAGCCCTTTGTCGCGTAGTATCCTTGCGGCGTTGATCGCGTCTTCATAACGGCGGTATTTATTCGGCGTGCCGAGAGTTAAAAGTTCCAGCGGCTCTTTTTTGAAATCTTTCGGCAGTTTTTTAACCGGCGCGTAAAAATCTTTAAAATCAACGCCGCTTGTTACTATCCTTGATTCAGCGACTCCCCTTTCACGGAGCCACTCCATCTGAAATGGAGCCAAAACCGCTCCTGCGTCAATCGCACGTATGAATTTTCCTTCGGTTATATCCCTTAGTTTGTTGTAAACAATGCTTCCGATGTCGGAAATAAAATCGTCTTTCTTAAGATGGAGATACGGCGGTTCGTTCATCGTCCAGATAATGCGCGCTGATTTATTCTTCTTTCTGTAAAAATAAGCCACCTGATAAGCAAAATCATGCACATTAACGGCGTCGAAATCTGGGTCTATGGCTTCCGCAATGCTTTTCGCCGCTTTCAGCTCCTGATTGTAATGATGCAATCTGGAAAGTATTTTGCCGATGAATCCGGATTGTTTCGCTTTCCAGTTTATATCCCCTCCAGGAACAGGAATTATTCTCAAATCAAGCTCTTCCTGGAGCTTGGAAAAAACTCCGGTGTTCGCGGCAACCGCATACATCACGACTTTATTCCCCATTTTTTGGAGGTTTCTCGCAAGAACCAAAATCTGGCGGTTACCTCCGCCCTGGGATTCGAGATTTATCGAAACGATTGCGATTTTCATTTTCTATTTTTTCCAGACTGGTAGCATGTCTTTCAGGTATTCCTCGGATGTTTTTACCGTATAAATTCCAGAGATTTTTGAAACATCCATTTCGTACTCCTGCAATTCCGCATTCGGCGACAATTCGGGAATCTTTTTGAAATATTTTTCGGAATCGCGGAAAGAAAAACTTTCGCGTCCGCCCATATTGAAAATTTCTCCGGAAATATTTTTATCCATGCACAATTTCAATATATCTGCGATTGCGCCTGTAGTTATGAATTGCAAACTTGAATCAAGCGTGATGAAAAGCGGATTGCCGTTCATAATGTCAAAAAGTGGGCCTTTCCGCAAAACTTTTCCCAAAATCATCGATGACCTTAAAATGACGTGATTTTTTATCCTGTTCCGCACGATAATTTCGCTCATATATTTGTGCAGTCCGTACGGCGAAAGATTCGCCGAATTTATCGAAGCCGATTCCAAAGTGGCGGCGGGGTTTGAATGATTCTCGTAAACGTCGCTTGAAGAAATGTGAATGTATTTTCCGAATTTGAAATCGTATAAGCTTTTGTAAACCGACAATGTTGATGCCTCAAAGTCACTCAGCGGATTTTCATTCGCCCAAAAACGGCGGCTGTTGCCGTTGGCGTTTATGAAGACATCGAATTCTTTTCCCTTGTTTTCTTCGTAATTGTCTTTGCCTATAGGAGTTACATCGTGTTCCTTGCCGAGAAACTCGGTTAAATCGGAACCAAGCATTCCCTTGCCCCCTAAAATTCCTATTTTCATTGGATTATTTAAGATTTAATTGGAAACAGCATATTCGTAATTCTTATCAAACCATTCCACTGTTTTCTTTATTGAATCTTCAAAATTATTCTCCGGGAGCCAATCAAGTTTTTCTTTCATTTTAGTCACTCCGAAAACCTTCCTTAAGGCGCCATCTTGCTTGGATGTGTCATAAACTATATTGCCCTCATAACCAATAACTTTTTTTATCGTCTCGGCAAGGTCTTTTACGGATATTCCTCTCCCCGTTGAGATATTCAACGGCTCCACGTCGTCGTAGACGGCTGTCGCGCGAAGAATGCCTTCAGCCGCCTCTTCTACATATAGCCAGTCCCGTGTCGGCTTGCCTGTTCCCCAAATAACGACTTCCGGCATATTGTTCTTTTTGGCTTCGTAGAATTTTTTAATCATCGCCGCCAGCGCTTTCGACTGATCCGGATTGAAGTGCTCTCTCGGCCCAAAAAGATTAGCCAAAATCAGATGTATTGAATTGAAATTGAACTGCTTTTTGAGCGCCAATCCGTAAGACACGCTCATTTTTCTCGGAACACCGTAACTGAAAATGGAATCATGGACTCTTCCGTTCCAAAAATCTTCCTCGTTCATTTCTTCCTTTTCAAGATACCCGGGATAAGCGCATCCAGGAACCATGTTCACGAATTTTTTAACTCCGGATTCCTGCGCCGCTTTCATAAGAAACGTGTTCATTAAAACATTGTCTTTGAACATATCGGCCTGCCTTCCCGAATGGTACGCTATCCCGCCCTGATTCGCGGCGCAGTTTATAACGATATCCGGTTTTGTCTGCTGAAAATGATTCTTACAATCTTCGTACCTTCTGAAATCTATTCCTTCTTTGGTGCGGGGAGTAAAAATTTCTCCGGCAACGCCCTGTAATTTTTCCGCAATATGCGAACCGAAAAAACCTCCGCCTCCGGGAATGGAAACTTTCTTTCCCTTAAAATAATCCTGCCACGTCATAAAATGAATGATAAACAGGCAGATATTCAAAGTCAACAATTAATTCGGCTCTTTGGCGGCGTTAAAACTGCCTTTCCGAGCTCTCTTTGCTGACTGGCGCGTCTTTCTTTGTTGTATCCCAGAAACTCTCTTTCTGCGAAGAAAAATCAAAATTTAGGAATTTTTTACCGAATATTCTGCCGAGCAGGCCGGTTGGCGTTACAACCAAGTAAAAAAGAACTGATAAAATAATGCGCGTTACCACAAATCCCAGCGCTTCGCCCAACGCAAGCCATATGCGCCTTACCGGCGCCAGCCAAGCCGGTATTAAGAGAGAAAGGAGTAAAAAGACAATTCCGGCTTCGGCAAAATAAATATATCTCTGTTTGCTTAACAGAAAAAAGACAATGCCCAGCGCCATAAAACAAGAACTAAGGATTAGACCGAAATTGCGCAATTCTTTTACTGTGGGTTTTGCTTGCCCTGAGCTTGCCTGCAGTGAGTTTGTCGAACCTGTCGAATGGGTTAAAGTTTTATTCATGATAAAAGTTAATCAAGTTCGAACTCTTTCTGCCAGTCGGAATCTCCCTCGAGCGGTTTTTGTTTTGACTTGTCCAACACGTAATTTCCCATAACCAGATAATCTATATTAGTCCGCATAAAACAGCGGTAGGCGTCTTCCGGCGCGCACACTATTGGTTCTCCGCGAACGTTAAACGAAGTGTTTATAATTACCGGACAGCCGTATTTTTCGTAAAACTTTGAAATAAGCGCGTGATAAAGAGGATTCGTTTCTTTGTGAACGGTTTGGAGTCGCGCCGAATAATCTACGTGCGTGACGGCCGGTATATCCGAACGGATTATTTTCAGCTTATCTATGCCAAAAAGCGACGCGTCTTCAACGATATTTTTTCTTTTATCTTTTTTTACAAAAGCGGTCAAAAGCATATATGGACTGCTGTGATTGAAATCAAAGTATTCGGAAACTTTTTCCATCAGCACCGAAGGCGCGAACGGCCTGAAGCTTTCCCGAAATTTTATTTTCAGATTCATAATTTCCTGCATTTTGGGCGACCTGGCGTCGCCGATAATGGAGCGGTTGCCGAGAGCGCGCGGCCCGAATTCCATCCTTCCCTGAAACCAGCCGATGACTTTCTCATTTCCCATCAGATCGGCTGTGCGCTCCAAAAGATTTTCAGTTTCCAGGCGTTCATATGGAATATCGTTTGTTTTCAAAAAAGTTTTTATCGAATCATCATTAAACTCCGGGCCAAAATACGAACCATTTTGGAAATCATTGATTCCGTCCGCTTTTCTGCCATTGCCGAGATACTGGTACCAGGTAAAAAGCGCGGCTCCGAGAGCGCCTCCGGCATCCCCCGCAGCCGGCTGAATCCAAATATCGTCGAAAATTTTCGCTTCCAAAATCTTGGAATTGGCGACGCAGTTCAGAGCGACTCCGCCGGCAAGGCACAAAAATTTTTGGTTCGTTTCTTTCTTCACGTGCCGGGCGATTTTTAAAAGGGCTTCTTCTGTTACTTCCTGGACGGATTTTGCCAAATCCATTTCACGCTGAGTCAGCGGCGCTTCCGGCTTGCGCGGAGGACCGCCGAAAAGCAAATGGAATTTTTCATTAGTCATGGTAAGCCCGGCTCCATAATTAAAATATTCCATATTAAGCGCGAAGGAGCCGTCTTCTTTGAGCTTAATAATGTGTTTTCTGATAAGAGCCGCGTATTTCGGCTGGCCGTAAGGCGCGAGTCCCATTACTTTATATTCTCCGGAATTTACCTTAAAGCCGGTGTAATACGTGAATGCGGAATATAAAAGGCCTATTGAATGAGGGAACTTTATTTCTCCCAGCATTTTTATCGTATTTTCATTGCCAACGCCGAAACTCGTGGTAGTCCATTCGCCGACTCCGTCAATCGTCAGAAACGCGGCTTCCTTGAAAGGAGATGCAAAAAAAGCAGATGCGGCGTGCGATTCGTGATGTTCGGGGAAAATTATCTTGCCGTTATAATTCAGCTCACGGGCAATGTAGGCTTTTATCCAAAGCTTTTGTTTGAGCCATATAGGGATTGATTTTATGAACGACCTGATTCCGCTGGGTGCGTAGGCAAGATATGTTTCCAAAAGTCGTTCAAACTTAATAAACGGTTTTTCATAAAAAGCGATGTAATCTATTTTATCTATGGCGATATTTCCCTGTTTCAAACAAAATTCAATGGCGTTCGCGGGAAAACGCTCGTCGTGCTTTTTCCTGGTAAAACGCTCTTCTTGCGCGGCCGCGATAATTTTGCCGTCTTCAACAAGACAAGCCGCGCTATCGTGATAAAAAGCGGAAATTCCTAAAATTTTCATAAAAATTAATATAATTATCGGAACAAACGGAGTAATTAATTAGCTTAAATAATGGATATTCATTATAATGAAAAAGATAACCGAAAACAATGAAAGAAACGCTGATAAAAATATCGCTTGTCCTGTTCGGATTAATAGTTGCCGTAGCCATTGGAGAAGCTGTGCTCCGCATAGCGCACAGAGGGACGCAAGAACTCACTCTCCGCAATTATTTAAAAAGCGACCCTGTTGCCGAATATGACATAGTTGAAAACATTCCTCCGCAAAAAAACGGGGTTGACGATATAACCTTTGACGCCTGGAGCAACAATATAGGTTGTTTTGACACTCCTTATAACGGCGAAAATGTTTCCGTTCTTCTCGTCGGCGATTCGTTTACCTGGGGTGTGGCGCCGTTCGAACAAAAATGGGGCACGCTTCTTGAAAAAGAAATCGGCGGACGGCGCGTGCTTAAATGCGGCGTGCTGGGCTACGGAACCAAGCAGGAACTTTTTAAGGCAGAAAAAGTAATGAAAGTTACCAAAAAGAACCCGGAACTTATAATTGTCGGCTATTTTACAAATGATTTGGGAGACGATTATGTCTTCCCTCAAAGCGCGGTTGTGGACGGCATCCGGATAACAAAAAGGTTTTTGAGCAATCTTGAAACTGGGGAAATTACGGAGAACACCGACGAACAAATCGCCGAGATAGCCAAGCGAAACCGAATAAACGCGTGTGATTTAAATTATAATATACCTAGAATAATGAATAAGACGCTTTGTGTTTTCAGCAATCTTGAACTTTATAAAACCCTAAAAAACCCGGCAAAAAATCTTCTACTTAAAGTAATAGGACGCGATAAAGCTTCTGGACTAGTATCGGCCGAACAGAAAAGCTTTTGGGAACGCGGAAATCTTGAGTATCTGCCCGAGTCGAAATATCCGTGGCTCGCCGACGCCTGGAAAAACCATCTTGAAAACCTGAAAACGCTGAAAACGCTTGCAGACAAGCATGGCGCGCGCCTTCTGGTGATGGTCATCCCTTCAAAGGAGGAAGTGTATCCTTTTTTGCAGGCGAATGTATCACCCCTCTTGCCGCCGAATCTTGACTATAAAAATCCTTATAAGATACTTGACCCGTTTTTCGAAAAAGAACATATAGACTATCTTGACCTTCTGCCGTTTATGGAATCGTACGCCGATAGAACTCCCCGCAAATCGCTCAATGCTTCCGATTTATACTATGTCCGCGACGGTCACTGGAATGCAAACGGCAACCGCCTAGCCGCCCTTATTCTTGGAAAATTCGTTCTGGAGCATGATTATCTTTCCATACCTGCAAAAGAAAAAACGGAAAAGCTGGAAACGATTCAAAGAGAACTTGATGGTCTTAAAACGACCCAGTAAAATTTTATTGAATTGAGATTAAAACAGCGTATAGATGAAAGGCGCCAAAGCGGAACCCTGTGAAAAGAAAAGTAAAGAGCCTAATAGAAAAAGAAAAATAACTATGGGAAAAAGCCACCATTTCTTTCTTTCCTTGAGAAACATGAATATTTCTTTAAAAATTGCCAATTTTTGTTTCCACATTGTTTTTGGATATGCTTTTATAATTTTATCCAGCGATTGAATGTACAACCTTTTTCCCGGCATATTTAACTCCCCTTCTTATCCACGAAGGAAAAGGAATATTTCTTATAATGCCATAAAGGTGATTGATAGCGAGAACATAGCGTGCATTGGCCGATACGGGCTTTCCTGTGGATTTAACAACATATGTAATCGAATCCGCCAATCCAACTTTTGATATATTCCCCCGCAGTAAAAACTCTTTCATGAATACCTTGACGCCGGCATACGTGGAATCATGAAATGCCACAACGCCTCCTTCCGAAACGCGCGGCCACCATATTTCGTAATCGCTTTTAACTCCTTCGTACCGATGGTCTCCGTCGATGAAAAGAAAACTTATCGGTTTGTCCCAGCCCTTGATTGCTTCCCGAGAGGTTTTCTTTACTGGGACGACAACGTTTTCCACCTTGGCGTCGGAAATATTTTTCAAAAAAATTTCGAACGTGTCAGGGTCAAGTCCTATGTCGCTAAAACCTTTATGCATATAAGTTCCGTAGTGGGGGTCTACCGCGTAAACTTTTTTATTTTGGCCGCCGAGCAAAGCGCCTTTCGCGAGAAATATGGTCGAGCGGCCGGTTCTCGAACCGATTTCCACAATTTCTCCGGCTACGCGCGCGTTAAGCGCCGCGTTAAAAAGAAACTCTTCTTCGCGAGGAGATATCTGACCTTCAACATTCTTGGCTTCTTTTCTTATTTGTTCCAGGGCTTCGTTTTTCATAACTTTATTACCAGCGCCATCCTCTGTAGCGGATTAATTTTTTAATCAGCGTCTTAAAAGCATACTCGAAGTTTTTCATTCTCTCACGCAATGCGGGAATTGATTTGCCCGGCCAGAATTTGACCGGATTGAGCATATCGTATTCGTCGGAAAACGGAATATATTTCACGTCCATAAGAACTTTCATTTTGTAAAAATTCCTCATATCCACCGGTCTTACTCCCATTGCACGCCAAATAGTGTGAGGAATTTGTTCAACTCCCTCAAGTTTAGGATTGTTCACTTTGGGGTCATCCAAAAAAAGTATGTTCGTCTTTGAAGTCGCGATAAAATCGCTGAATCCGCCGACTACGGTTTTGATTCCCTGGAAAGTTACTGGGAATGCGCTATTGAGAGTGTTATTAACCAGCGTGTCATCCAGTGTGAGATTTTGGTGCCAATAACGGTGGCTTTGCGGGAACGGATAAGTGTCTATTTTTGTGTAGCCCATTCCTTTTCTCCAGACCGGGAAAGCGGCGCCAATCATGGCGTACTCGTTCGGCGCCAAATGGCTTAAAATTTCCGAATCGTTCGGCTTGGCTACAAAGTCGTAATCGTGTATTACCCAGCTGTCGATTTCAGGGAAATTTTTAGCTATTTCTATCCATACCCGCCATTGCCTGCCGGTCATCGTTGCGCCGTCCATTCCAGGGAATAAAAAAGGAACAATGTGGAATGTGTCGTTCTGGGAAAACTTTTTTGTGTCAACTTTCGTCGCATCGCAGGCAATCACCAAAAATTCTGTTCTTTTGCCTCCGAGATAAAAATCCTTAAGCTGGTTAATGAGGTCTTCGCGATGCGTAAGTATTAGCCGTCCGAATTTCATATTAGAAGTATGTTAACCCAATCTATGCCCGGGTTCAAGTTTGTTTTTTTAATATATTCCGATAGAATTCAAACATGATTATCGTAATTCCAATGTCCGGTTTTGGAACCCGGTTCAAGAATATCGGCATAACGACACCAAAGCCCATTATTGACGTTAAGGGCAAATGGATGCTTGATTGGTCTCTTAAAAGTTTGGACCTCTCCCGCGCCGGCAAAATCATTTTTATTATTTACCCCGAGCACGAAAATGAATATGGGATAAGCGCAAAGCTTAAAGAAAAATATGGGGAGAAGTGCGTATGCCTTTTTGACCCGTCTCCGACCGGCGCCGCTTCAACGGTTCTTGTCGCAAAGCAATATATTGACACGGACGAGGATATTGTCGTCAAAGATTGCGATGGATATATTGTCTCGCATATCAACGACACGATTGAAAAAAATATGGATTCGGGCATAGACGGGATTCTTTCAACTACCAATATGCCTGGCGACAGATTCAGTTTCGCGCGTCTAGACGAAAACGGTTATGTATGCGAGGTCGCCGAGAAAAGGCGCATTTCAGACCACATCATCACTGGGATGTATTATTTCAGGCACGGCAGTGATTTCGTCAAATACGCCGAGAAAATGATTGCAGAAAACAAGCGCGTGAAGAATGAATTTTACATCGCTCCTGTCTACGAAGAAATGATCAAGGACGGTAAAAAAATTATTATCGACGAGGCGGAAAAACTTTGGGATTTGGGCACGCCGGAAACACTCCAGTATTTTCTTGAGAATTTTAAGGACTAGTTACTTAGTTAGTAGCTACACTTGTGATGTCTGGCAATTCGGCGGCCAGAGATTTACGCCTGAAACATCAATTGCGTATTTATCTATCTCTCTTAATTCTTCCGGCGAAAATGCCAAATTGTCCAAAGCGCGGACATTTTCTTTAATTTGTTCCAGTGTTCTCGCGCCTACAACCGCAGAAACCACGCGCGGGTCGCGGAGCACCCAGGAAAGCGCCATCTGCGAAAGTGTCTGTCCGCGTTTTTTGGCGATGGCCGAAAGCCCCTGGAGTTTCTTTACAACATTTTCCGTAACCAAACTCGGTGGAAGTAATGTGTCTTTGTTATTCGCGCGTGAAACTTCAGGGATTTTCCCGTTTGCGTACTTATCGCTTAAAAGCCCCTGCGCTAACGGAGTAAAAACAATAGCGCCCATTCCGAGCTTCTCGAGTGTGTCCAATAAATCTTCTTCAATCCAGCGGTTGAACATTGAATACGATGGCTGATGTAGTAATAACGAACGGACTCCCATATCGTTCAGTATTTTATGCGCCCGCTTTGTTTCCGCCGGACCATAAGACGAAATACCGAGGTAAAGGGCTTTCCCCTGCTTAACTATTTGGGCAAAGGCCTCCATGGTTTCCTCAAGAGGAGTATCCACGTCAAATTTGTGAGAATAGAAAATATCAACATATTCCAATCCAAGTCGCTTCAAACTTTGGTCAACACTCGCGATAATGTGTTTCTTTGAACAATTTTCGCCGTAGGGACCCTTCCACATATCATAGCCGGCTTTCGTTGATACGATTATTTCGTCTCTGTACGCCGCCAAATCTTCTTTAAGCACGCGTCCAAATGTCTTTTCTGCCGACCCCTGCGGTCTCCCGTAATTGTTTCCCAAATCGAAATGAGTGATTCCCATATCAAACGCTCCAAGAATCATTTCCCGGGAATTAGAATATGGGTCCACGTCTCCGAAATTCTGCCACAAGCCGAGCGAAAGGGGCGGCAGTTTTAAACCGCTCTTGCCGCATTTTCTGTATTTAAACGCATCATAGCGCTTGGGAGAAGGCGTGTAATGCGTGTCGAAATTTGATGGCCGCGCTAAAAAGCTGTCGCTCATGTTGAAAATTTTTCTTTCATTATATCAGAGGCCTTTTTAAGTTCAACCGTGGTGAAATCGTTCAAAAATATCGCCCTTCCTATGGATAAAGGAATAGGAAGTTCCTGCGCGCCGTCCCGATGACGCACAGTGTCCGCGAGCGCTTCTTCAAGCGTGCCGATATCTCCGAAAAGAGGATGGAATGTCGGCAATTCAAGAAGCTTCATTGTTTTTCCAACGCGTTCCATGTCATTTGACTTCATTAATCCGCGGTTTGCCGAAAGGATACAGGAATATAAAACATCAAGCGCGACTGCTTCGCCGTGCGAAAGTTCCGGCAAGGCCCGCATTTCAACAACCGCGCTGAAAGAATGGCCGAAATTTACGAGCCGTTTCATGTCTTTTTCCCATAAATTCGGCGCGAGCTCTTCCACCATACCCTGTATGGAACGCTCGATAACCTCGGTTGGCTCTTGTCCGTTCTGGAATTTGTCATCTATCATTCTTGCGCCGTGTTTCTCGAGAAGCTCAAAAAGTCGGCTGTCTTTTACTACGGCCATCTTGAGTATTTCTCCGCATCCATTTGAAATTTCCTTGCGTGCCAATGTCCGTAAGAAAGAGCGGTCCAGATATGCCCCAATCGGCCCGTAATACGAACCCAATCTGTTTCGCCTGCCGAAATGATTTATGCCTGTCTTTACGCCGACGCTCGCATCCACCAAAGCCAAAAGGGTTGTCGGAATGCGTATATAAGGAACACCTCTGCGATAAAGCGTAGCTGCGATTCCGACGACATCAAGAAGAACTCCTCCGCCGACTGCAAGAACCGGTTCGCCCGAACGTTCAAGCTTGAATTCTTCCATTGCGCCAAGAATAAGAAGGAGTGTTTCCAAATCTTTCTTTTCTTCGGATGATTCAACCGGAAAAATCTTATAATTTATTCCGCTGGTCTTGAAATAATTTTCTATTTTTTCGCCGTAAAGGCCGTAAACGTTCTTATCCACAATAATAAGACGCCTGGAATCTTTCCCCTGGCGGCCGATTTCCAAAAGGTCATGGTTTTCGGGGTCAAGAATGTTATCCGAAATCTGAACGAAAAAAGAAACGGGCGGTTCGGTTTCGGCAACCCATTTCTTTATCCCTTTTTTCGAGGAATCTGTATGAAATTTTTCGACTTCGATTTTATGGTTCATTTTCGCCTGTCTTCATTTTATATCATCGAAAAGTTTGGATGCCAAAGAATAGAAAAACATCATTTTATTCTTGGCAACGTATTTTTTGAAAGGCAACATTCTTGTGAACTGCGAAATTTCATAAAGTTTTGTAACTATAATTTCATCTTCAGAAAACCGTTTCTTTAAGAAATCATCAAAGAGTTCATTGAAATAATCTATACCGGGATAGCGCTCCGTTTCTATTGTAACTTTATTCCCTGAAACAACAGGATTGAGTTCATTATAAACTTCGTAGTAGCTGTTACACGACTGGAGTATTTGCGAATATTCATTGTAAACGGTGTCAACGAAATTTTCCTCATAAAGGTCAATAAGGATAATTTTACCTGCGGCGGGCGCATAAAGAATATTTTCGAGCGTGATGTTGCCGTGAGTAAAACATTCTTCTGGTTTTTTGTAGTGCTTATGGGCAAGTTCGTAAAATTCGTCCATGCGCGACAAAAGTGATGGAATCTCTTTGCCGTTAAATATGATGGTTTTATTGCCGGCGAATTCTTTGAATTCCGGATCGTCCATGCAAAACTCGAGAGCCCTTTTCACTTCCTGGTCTATATATAGGTCGAATCCCCCTTTAAATGATTCTATTTTAGCCGAATATAGAGTATCGGTAGTCTCGATTATCTTTTTAAATACTTTCTCCACGCCATCATCCCCCGGATTAGTCCGCAAGTATTCGTAAACGCTCATCGAATTGGGTATAAATTCCAAATCGAAATAAGCGGTGTCTTTTTCAATCCCTATATTGATGACTTTCGGAAATATTCCCGGGAATAATTTCCCGAGGCGTTGGAGTTTTTTAAGCTGCGAGAACCAGCGATAAAACCCGAATTCCCTGTTCTCCACCAATGAAACTTCCTTGCGGATAAAAGTGTTTCCGCCTTCAACGCACTTATACGTGCCGGACAGAGATCCACCCTTTAATTTTACGCGTTCCATTAATTTATACGTCTGTTAACGAATATCCGGGCTGGATCTTATCAAATGCCTGATTCAATCAGGCGTTATAATACGGGCTCTGGACTTCGATTACTTGAGCAACGTTAATCAGTTCGTTTATGCCTTCCTCCATGGAAACTTCAAGATGAAACCCAAGGCCATGAAGCTTGTCATAAGAAACCAGATAATCCCTCTGGTCCAAGTCATGCCCCACATCGGCAAAATGAAGATAATAATCCACCTTCTTTCTGATAAGGTTGCAGATGGCTTCTTTGCTATAATTCAGTTCGTTGCTACCGACATTGTAGGCCTCGCCGCGTATCTTGTCGTAGTTTTTCAGCGCAAAAACAAATGCTTTGGCCATATCGCGCACATGGATGAAAGTTCTCATAAAATGCTTTTCATAGACAATTAGGGTCTTTTCGCGGACGGCGCGATACGTAAAGTCGTTCGGCAAAAGGTCGAGCCTCATTCTCGGAGATACGCCGAAAGCGGTAGCAAACCTGAAAATAACGAATTCGCCGTTCTTTTTTATAATCTCTTCTGCTTCCACCTTATGCTTGGCATAGTCGCTCAAAGGATTGAGCTGACTGGTTTCGGTGCATAAATCCTCTATCATTTTGCCGTAAGTGCTTCCCGTCGAGGCAAAAATTATCGGTATATTCCCGGCGGCTTCGGCGAGAATCCTCGTTCCTTCAACGTTTATATCGCGCGCCAATTCCGGTTCTTTTCTGCATGCCGGAAAACCTACTATGCCAGCCAAATGAATAATTGCATCAACGTCTTTAAGCGCTTCTTTGACAACTTTAATATTCCTGACATCTCCTTTAACGAACTCGAAATCTTTGTTCCCGAAATATTGGAAAAGCCCCTGTCCTCCCAGGCGGAGAATATCCAGAACTCTGATCTTATATCCGTTTTCCAGCAAAACCGAAACAAGCGTCGTGCCGACATAGCCGGCGCCGCCTGTCACAAGTATTCTTTTACCCGGACCGATTGAAGAAGTCATTTGAGTTAAAATTATAATAAATGCCTGCCATAGAGTCAATTATTAATGACATATGAATTTTGCCTTACACAACGAATTGGATACATCCTCTTTCATTTTTATAAAACTTTTAGTATCATAAAAACCTGATGAAAAAAGCGCTTATTTTGGGAATCACTGGGCAGGACGGCTCTTATCTCGCGGAGCTCCTTTTGGAAAAAGGATACGAGGTTCACGGCCTCTACAGAAAGTCCGCCACCGGAAATACCAAAAACATAATTCATCTTCTGGATAAAATAACGCTCCACCGCGGAGATCTTTTGGACGCGACTTCGCTTTACCGGATTATCAAAGAAGTGAACCCTGAAGAAATTTACAACGAAGCCGACCAAGACCATGTCGGCTGGAGCAATGATATGATTGATTTTCAATACAATGTAACCGGCGCGGCTGTCGGGCGGATTTTGGAAATAATCAGGCAAATCAACCCGAAAATCAAATTCTTTCAGCCGCTGTCATCCAATATCTTCGGCAAAGCCGCGGAAAATCCGCAGACAGAAAACACTCCATTCCGCCCGCAGAGTCCGTATGCCTGCGGCAAAGTTCTGGCCTGCGTCGTCAGCAAGTTCTACCGCGAGACATATAGCATGTTCGTGGCCACGGCCATTTTTTACAATCACGAATCGCCGCGCCGCCCCGAAGAATATGTCACCAGAAAAATCACTAAATCCGCGGCGCGTATTTCGCTCGGTCTTCAGGACGCAATCGAACTCGGCGACCTTTCCGCCCAGATAGACTGGGGTTATGCCGGCGAATATATGGAAGCTGCCTGGAATATCATGCAGCAGCCGCAGGCAGACGATTACATAATTTGCACCGGCGAAGCCCACTCGGTTCAGGAATTCCTCGATGAAACCTTCCGTCAGGCAAATCTCGACCCCCAGAAATATGTGCGCATAAATCAGAAGTTTCTCCGCCCAGCTTCGAATACTGTGCTCATCGGAGACATTTCCAAAGCGCGGAAGGCCTTCGGATTTGATCCTAAAATAAAATTCAAAGAACTTATAAAGGTAATGCTCGAAAACGACCTCGCCGAAGCCAAAAGAGAACTGGAACTTAAAAAATCAGCGGCTTAATATAAACAAATGGAAAATAATCCCATAAAAATTTATGTCTGCGAGCCGGACATAACCGAAAAGGAAATAAACTATGTTACCGACACGATAAGAAAAAATTATCTGTCGTCCATCGCTCCGCCGGTAAAGAATTTTGAAAACGCTTTCGCACAAAAATTCGGGATGAAGCATGCTGTAGCCGTAAACTCCGGCGGTTCGGCTCTTTTTCTTGCGCTTAAAGCTCTCGACATAAAAGAAGGGGACGAAGTGATAATGCCGACATTCACAATGATAGCCACCGCTGCCGCGGCAACTCATTGCGGAGCGAAACCGGTTTTCGTGGATTCTTCTGAAAACGACCTTAATATGGATGTTTCGAAAATAGAGGAGAAGATAACTCCGCGCACCAAAGTTATCATGCCGGTGCATATTTACGGCCAGCCATGCAACATGGATGAAATAATGCGCATAGCCGAAAAGCATAATCTTCTGGTAGTCGAAGACGCCGCCGAAGTACACGGCTCTAAATACAAGGGAAAACTTTCCGGCACGTTCGGAATCGCCAGCTGTTTCTCTTTCTACGCCAACAAAATTATGACCACCGGCGAAGGAGGAATGATTCTCACTAATGACGACAAACTGGCAAACGACCTTCGGCACATCCGCGGCTATGATTTCGATGACGAAAAACATTTCTGGCACAGAACCATTGCCTGGAATTTGAGGATGCCGGCGCTCGGCGCCGCCTTGGGCCTTGCCCAGCTTGAACGCCTTGATGAACTCATCGATAAAAGAAGGAAAAACGCGGCTTATTACATGGAAAAACTTAAAGATGTTCCCGGTTTGGTTTTCTTTCCTGAACTGCCCGACACTTTCGCGGTTTTCTGGATGTTCGGCCTGCTCGCCCCGCGTACCGACGAATTGATTGATTTCCTGACCGAAAATGGCATTGAAACCAGGATTTTCTTCATTCCGATGCACCAGCAACCAGTTTATTCAGTGGATTATCCTAACGAAAAGTTTCCTAACGCCGACCGTTTCGGCGAGCAGGGTCTTTATCTGCCTTCATCGTCTCATCTTACGGATAAAGAAAAAGATTACGTGGTTTCCAAAATAAAAGAATTTTACGGAGTTTAACTTCCTTATTTTAAGCCCGCTTCTCTAAGGAATTTTTTTACGTATGGATGCCAGGAGGAATTTATTTTTGAAAACCACTTTGCGTCCGAATTTTGTTTGTCCAATTTTAATTTGCCGTTTCTGGAAACATTCGCTTTGAATATGAAAGCGACATTGTGCGCCGTTGTTCCCGGAAAATAGCCGGGTGAATGGAATATCTCGTCGAATCCGAGCAATTCATCTATTTTCCCCTTAAGGCCTGTTTCCTGCTTAAGCAACCGCCCTGCCGCTTCTTTTAATAATTCGTTTTTTAAAAGCCGCCCTCCGGGAATCCACCACTTATTTTTTTCGGGTTCATTCGTCCTTTTTGCCAGCAAAAAACTTTTGCCGTCAGTTATTACGACATCAACGCAGACAAGCGGCATTGAGCGGCGGATTTTCCTGTAAATTTTTTCCGGAATCTTTTTCTTAACCGGCTTATATAGATTCATTTGTTTCCTGCCTGTGCCCGAAATACCAGTCTATTGTTTTTTGCACGCCGGTTTCAAAACTGGTTTTTGCGCTGAAACCGAACTCTTTTTCCGCGCGGGAGACATCAAGCATTCGGCGTGGCTGTCCATCCGGTTTCGAGGCATCCCATTTTATTTCTCCCTTAAAGTTCGTGAGACGCATTATTGTCTCAGTCATGCTTTTTATTGAGATCTCTTCGCCATTACCAACATTAACCGGGTCTGCGCCGTCATATTTCTCGGCGGCGAGAACCACCGCCTCCGCTGCATCGTCCACGTAAAGAAATTCACGCGTGGCCTTTCCGGTACCCCAAACGTCTATAAATTTGTCGCCGTTTTCCGCTGCCTCAACTGTTTTTTTGACCAAAGCGGCCAAAGCATGGGAATTCTTCGGGTCGAAATTATCGCCCGGGCCGTAAAGATTGGTTAAAAGCAGATGCACCGCGTTGAATCCATACTCGGCGCGGTAAGCCCTTGATTGCACAAGCATCATTTTTTTTGCAAGACCGTAAGGGGCGTTGGTGTCTTCCGGATAGCCGTTCCAAAGCTCTTCTTCGCGGAAAGGAATTGGGGTAAGTTTTGGATATTCACATACCGTACCGACGCCGACGAATTTTTTTACTCCGGCGCGATATGACGAATCAATCATATTCAGAGCCATGGCGGCATTGTCGTAAAAAACAATCGCCGGATGGTCACGGTTAAATCCAACGCCGCCAACGGTTCCAGCAATGTGAAGAACAACGTCAATTCCCTTGGTCAGTTCGTCGCACACTTCCCGCTTTCTAAGATCGTAATCTTTTATGCGTGGAGTGATTATGTTTGCCTCCGGCACTCCTCTGGCAGTGAGATTTTTAAAAACAGCTCCGCCCAAAAAACCGCCAGCCCCGGTAAGTAAAATTTTTTTGTCTTTTAGGTCCATTTATATTGAAGTGAAAACTTTGATTATTTTTTTTATTTCCTTGGCGTTCAATTCGGGATTGTTCCCGAAATAAATCCCCTGCTCATGAATAATGTCAGCCACTGGAAGATAAACTTTCTTTTTGGAATATTTGTGGAAGAAAGGTTGCTTGAGTATGTCTCCTCCTACTATCGGCCTAACTTCTATCGAATTTTTGCATTTTTCGACAAGCTTGTTCCTTATCTTTTTGGAGCGGCAAACAACTGGCACGGCGAAATTGGAAATAAAATCCATATGTCCGAAACGGAGAGGATAATAAAGGTCGGAACGTTTGTAAATCGCCTTGCTGATTTTTTTGAAATTTTCGCTTCTCTTCCTGATTATTTCTGGCAGAAATTTCAGCTGGAGTTTTCCCAAAAATCCCTGTACTTCGGTCGGACGGAAATTATAGCCAAGGTCGTAAAAAGTATACTGGGCGTAAAAGTCGGATAATTTTTTAAACCGTCCTCTGATTTCTCTCTTTTCTTCGGGCTTGAGATTTCTGTCCCAGCCGTGCGCCCTGACCATTCCAAGCATCTTGGCCAATTCCTTATCGTCTGTGCATACGGCGCCGCCCTCTATGGTCGACATATGATGTCCGACGTAAAAAGAAAACGTTCCTGCCAAGCCGAAATTGCCGAGCTTTTTCCCTTTATAAACGCTGCCAAGCGATTCACAGTTGTCTTCGAGAAGGATTATCTTTTTGCTACGGCAAAGTTTCGCTATCTCGCCTATGTCGCTTGAAAATCCCAGGAGGTTCGTCGTGAAAAACGCCTTGAGTTTTTCTTTTTTTATTACTTCACCAAGAGTCCTTGTTGAAACGTTTAGCGTTTCCAGTTCGACGTCCACCGGTACCGGAATCAAACCTAGCTGAATCAGCGGCATTACATTCGTGGGCCATGTAACTGCCGAAAACCCGACTTTGTCCCCTTTCTTTATCCTGCCCAGATTCAAAAGGGCCTGGATGAGAGCCAGATTCGCGGAACTGCCGCTGTTGAAAAAAAGGCATCGCTTTCTTCCCTGGTAGCGGGCAAATAAAGTTTCAAAGCTTTCACATTCCGCGCTGAAGCTTAGACGCCTGGCTTTTTTGACGAATTGAGCCAGCTTGTCTTTCGTTTCCTTCTCGCGATAAAAAGTTGATTTTATGAGTTTTATCATTTCGTTAGTCCGCTTTTTACATTTGGCAGCAAGTCTGCAAGTTAAAATCTATTCCATTTGGTGCGAGCCCTGCCTGCCGGCAGGCAGGGAACCAAATGAAGAAATGTCGGGCTGCATGACATTTCTTATTTTTTCGGTGGATTCAGGCCGTGGTGCTTCAACTCCGAATCCATCATCATCTTTATCAGTTCTTCGAATTTCACTTTCGGCTCCCATCCAAGTTTTTTCTTCGCTTTGCTGGCATCGGCTACCAGATTCTCCACTTCGGTCGGCCGGAAATAGCGCGGGTCTATCCCTACATATTGTTCCCAATCATTGATTCCGACATAACTGAAAGCGGTATCCAGCAAATCTCTGACAGAATGGCTTTGCTCTGTGCCTATTACGTAGTCGTCGGGCTCCGGCTGCTGCATCATCAGCCAGGCGGCTTCCACGTACTCCGGAGCGTACCCCCAGTCACGGCGGGCATCAAGATTTCCGAGATAAATTTTCTTGTCCAGCCCGGCCATAATTCTTGCTATGCCGCGGGCTATTTTTCTGGTGACGAAAGTTTCGCCCCTCCTCGGACTTTCATGGTTGAAAAGAATTCCGTTGACTCCGAAAATACCGTATGCTTCACGATAATTCTTTGTGGTGTAATAACCGAATACTTTGGCCACGCCGTACGGACTCCTTGGCTGAAATTGCGTTAACTCGTTTTGCGGAGGCAATGCCGCGCCGAACATTTCACTGGAACTGGCCTGGTAGAATTTAACTTTCTTTCCTGTATACTCTTCAAAATCTTTGATTGCTTCCAATAGACGCAACACGCCTAGACCGGTTATGTTGGCCGTGTATTCGGGAATGTCGAAACTGACGCGTACATGCGACTGCGCTCCGAGATTGTAAATCTCGTCCGGCTGCACTTTATATATGAGCTTTCTAATGGTGTTCGCGTCAGCCAGATCGCCGTGGTGCAAAATCAGACGCAGATTTTTTTCATGCGGATCCTGGAAAATATGGTCTATGCGTCCTGTATTGAAAGTCGAAGCGCGCCGGATGACGCCGTGCACTTCGTATCCCTTGTCCAGAAGCAATTCAATCAGGTAACTGCCGTCCTGGCCCGTGGCTCCCGTTATGAGGGCTTTTTTTCTTTTAACCTCGTCTGTCATTTTTTTTATTTCTTGGCATCCTGCGAAACAAGTTTCATGAACTGGTCATAAACGGACTTGGTGCGCGCGTCGTCAGGCCACTGCGACAGAATCTGTTCGGCAGTTATTTTAAATCCCTCTATGTTTCCTTCCATTCTGTAAACATCAAGCAGACCGTACAATCCCTGCGGGCGTTTCGGACCGAGAATAACTGATCGCTTGAAATAATTCTCGGCTGCCTGCAGATATTTTTTGTCTCCGGTTTTAATGAAGGCGAATTCGTTCATCGCCCCTAAAATGTATATGTCCTGGCCGAAACTCATTCCCCTATTTCTGTCAATTATAGGTTTGAAGTAACTTTCCACATATCTTACCAATTCGTCCACGCCTTCTTTTTGTGGAACATTTTGGAAGCTGTTGGCGATTGTATTCGCCATGCTCCGCACAAGTTCTTCTTGTCCTATCGGGGAAGGAACATTAAGCGGTATCGAAAAATTTTGCTCAAAGTCGTTTATGGTTTTCATGCCGGCAGCCCTCTGCATGGCCGTGATGAAAAGCATCGACTTTTGCATCGGCAGATAAGAACCATAATAACCGACCAGCGCCAGGAAAATGGATATCGAAACGGCAACTGCTTTTTTTATGTCCTTGTTCATCCCGTTAGAAACAGGTCGTCAAAGACGACCGTGAATAAACCGCTTGAGTGGTGTACGACTTTTTGTGTGAAATATTAAACATATTTTTTGATTTCATGGAATTGTTGTTTCTAACGGGATTCATGATTGCGGAGAATTATGTTCGGAATAATAAAGTTGGTAGCAGGCGAAAGCCAGAAATAAAAATAAATTGATATAAATCGGAAAAACGTTGAAAAGCGCCAGTCCCTGGATTAGATAACTGACAGGCAACGCGGCCATAAGTCCCCAAAAGAGCGGATTCTGATGTTTCAGTTTCCTAAACCATTCCAGATAAAAAATCACGAATATTCCGAGGAAACTTAAGAATCCGATTATTCCGGTTTCAACGAGATAGTCAAAAAAGACGCTATGCGCGTAATCGAACCAGGTTTCTGAACCTTTGCCAGGAACGTAGTGCCTCGTATCGAAATATTTGTCGAAAACGGCTGAGAAATTCTCGGGGCCCCACCCTAAAATCGGCTTCTCCTTAAAACCCTGCCATGCCGAATTCCATGTCCAAAGTCTGGTCTGGAAGGTCTGGTCGGACACTCCAAGGTCGAACATGCGGCCACCCGGCAGATTTTTTACAAAATCAGTGCGGCTATAATAAATAAGTGAACTTAGAATAATGGCCAAAACGGCCATCCCGACTCCAACATATTTTCTTATTTTAATATGTCCGAAGCCAAGAACTAGCAGGAAAACAAACACGGCGCCGGCCAGACCAACAAACGCGCCCCTGGTAGCCGCCAAAAAGAAAAATACCATGAAGAAAAGACTAAGCGCGCCGTAGGAAATATTCTTGACTAAATTCCTGCTTTTTTGGGAAAACCAGAGCCATAAAAGGAAAAAAATGGAAAAAATAAGATATGGAGATACGTAAGCCGGGTTACCGAGCGAACCCTGAAAACGCTCAGTATCAAAAAGCCTTCCCCAAAAAGTAGAAGCCGCTAACTTTGAAGGAGTCGCGTACGGCCCGACGAATCCGAAAGGATTTGAAAAAGCGCCGGTGTCCGGATTGACCACAAAAACCGCTGCGCCGACACCGTAAAGTATCATGGCAACGCCTGCAAAAACGGAAGTCCATAATAATCTTTCCCAATCCTTTTTATTCCTGAAAAGAAAAACTAGAAGGAAAAAGAAAGCGTAAAAATGAAGCATCTGGAAACCACCCTCACCGCGCTCGTAATTTGACCAGAAGGCCGCGTGCGAATCGAAAGCAAAAATCGAAGCCAGGGTGAAAGCCAGGGCGAAAACCGAAACAGCCGCGAAGAGCGGCTTTTTGAACATTTCCTTGCAACGCGCCCACAAATGGCCATCCGGAGCCTCAAAACCCCACCAGAAAAGAAGAAATATAAGCGACAATTCGATTGTTGCCCTGAAAAAATACATTTTCCCGCCGATGAACGGAAAAAACGTCGAAGTCATTACTATGAGGACGCTGAATACGGAAACGTAAAGAAAAAATTTGGAAAATTTAAGAAGCATGGTAATAAATTAAAAATTTAAAAATCAAAGTGTAAAATTACAGTTCAAAATTTTAAAATTTCTTAATTGTAATTTTGATTTTTGAGATTTTCATTTTTAATTTTACTTTGCGTATTCCACCGCGCGCATTTCGCGGATGACGTTGACTTTAATCTCGCCGGGATATTTTAACTCGGATTGTATGCGGTTGGCAATTTGGCGCGCCATTTCCAACGCTCCGAAGTCGTCCACCTTTTCAGGCACCACGAAGACCCTGAGTTCCCTGCCAGCCGAAATGGCATAGGCGTTTTTGACGCCCGGAAATTCTCCGGCAATTTTTTCCAAGTCGCCGAGCCGTTTGACGTAATTCTCCAAAGTGCCGCGCCTGGCGCCTGGCCTGGCCGCTGACAAAGCGTCGACTGCAGTAATTACGTATGCCTCCGGAGTGGCGTATGGATATTCGTCATGGTGCGACTGCATCGCCTCAATTACACGCTCGTCTATATCATATTTCTTGAGAAGCTTCTTGCCGATGTCCACGTGTGTTCCTTCGACTTCGTGGTCGATGGCTTTGCCTATGTCGTGGAGAAGAGCTCCCCTTTTGGCTATCTGGACATTAAGGCCAAGGTCTGCGGCAATCATGCCGGCCAAATGCGCCATTTCCAGCGAGTGATTCAGCACGTTCTGGCCGAAGCTTGTCCTGAAATGCAAACGTCCCAGAAGCTGGAGAATTTCTTTCGGCAAATCATAGACGCCGATTTCCGCGGCGGCTTCCTCTCCTATTTCAAGAACCCTCTTTTGGAGCTCTTCTTTGGCTTCCTCTACTTTTTCCTCTATCTTTGCCGGCTGGATGCGGCCGTCTTTTACGAGCTTGGCCAGCGCCAGGCGGGCAACTTCCCTGCGGAAAGGGTCGAATGAAGAAATAACAACGCTGTCCGGTGTCTCGTCAATTACGAATTCCACTCCGGTGGCGCGCTCAAGCGCTCTGATGTTTCTGCCTTCGCGCCCGATTATTTTGCCTTTGAATTCCTCGTCGCCCAGCGGGAAAACAGTGGTCGTAAGTTCCGAAATGTGCGAACGCGCGTAGCGCTGAAGCGCCGTGGTCATTACGCCGAGCGCTTTCTTTTCTATTTCGTCCCTCCGCTCGCGGTCCATTTTCTGGAGCGATTCCGCCAGTTCCTGCCTGCTTTGTTCTTTTACTTCGCGGAAAAGCGATTCTTTGGCTTCTTCCCTGGTAACGCCGCTTAATTTTTCGAATTCGGTCTGAACTTTTTTCTTAAGTTCGCCGATTTCATTCTCGCGTTCCTTGAACGACTCTTCCTTTTTCTTAAGGTTGTTTTCTTCTTCTTCGACGGAATTTAATTTTTTGTCCAGAGATTCCTCTCGTTGAAGCAAGCGTTTTTCTATATCGCGTATTTCGGATTGCCTTTTTTTCTCATCTTCTTTTACTTCGGCCAAAATAGAAGTCGCCTTTTCTTCGGCGCCCAAAACCACTTTGCGGGCCTGCAGCTCCGCTTCTTCAAGAGCTAACTTGCTCTTTTTTTCAACTGAGTTCGCCCGTTTCGAAACCAGAAAGTTCCTGGCCCAGTACCCTATTAATAAACCTAAAACCGCGCCGCCCGCTATTAGCGGAAGTGAATTTTCCATAATTTTGTTTCTGTAATTTTT